>CATMOC010000467.1 GCA_950071955.1 uncultured Mesorhizobium sp.
TTGACCGCGCGCTGGCTGACGCTCACGCAGATGCCGCGGCAGGAACCCGCGACATGAGCGATCCCAACGCACTCGACGCAGCGGCCCTTGCTCCGTACCTCGAGAAGAACGTGCCCGGCTTCTCGGGTCTGAAGGCGATCGAGAAGTTCAAGGCCGGCCAGTCGAACCCGACCTACATGCTGCGCGCGGCGAGCGGCAACTACGTGCTGCGGGCAAAGCCCCCCGGTGCGCTTCTGAAGTCCGCTCATCAGGTCGACCGCGAGTACCGCATCATGAAGGCGCTGCGGAGCATCGGTTTTCCGGTTCCGCAGGTTCTGCACCTGTCGGACGAGGATTCGCCGATCGGACGGATGTTCTTCGTCATGGCATTCGTCGAGGGACGCATCTTCTGGAACCCGGCCCTGCCGGAGGCGCGCGACCAGGAGGAACGCGCCGCAATCTTCGATGCCATGAACGCCACGCTGGCCGCGCTGCACGACGTGGATTTCGCCGCGATCGGTCTCGCCGACTACGGCCGGCCCGGCAGCTACTTCGAGCGCCAGCTCGGCCGCTGGACCAGCCAGTACCGGGCCTCCGAGACGGAGCGCGTAGAGGACATGGAACGCCTCATCGCCTGGCTCGAAGGCAACCGGCCACCGGACGACGGGCTCGTCTCGCTCGTGCACGGCGACTATCGCCACGACAACATGATCTTCGCGCCCGACCAGCCGCGCGTCATAGCGGTGCTGGATTGGGAATTGTCGACGCTGGGACATCCCTACGCCGATCTTTCCTATCAATGCATGCAATGGCGCCTGCCGCACGAGTCCGGCTTCCGCGGCCTTGGCGGGCTAGACCGCCGGAGCCTCGGATTGCCGAGCGAAGAGGAATATGTTGAAGCCTATTGTCGTCGGCGTGGCATCGATTCGATACCCGACTGGACATTCTGCCTGGCTTTCTCGTTCTTCCGGCTGGCCGCCATCTGCCAAGGTGTCTATAAGCGGGCCCTCGACGGAAATGCATCCAATCCCGAAAGGGCGCGGACCTACGGCCAGGCGGTGAAGCTGCTGGCGGGCCTCGCGGTGGAGCGGATCGAGAAGGGGGTTTGAGGATGGGGCGTTTTTCCGATCACGTTGTTCTCGTGACGGGCGCATGCGGGGGCTTCGGACGGCGCACGGCCGAGCGGCTGGCCGACGAGGGCGCGAAGCTCGTCCTGTCCGACATGGACGAAGGCGAACTCGAAAAGCTGACGGAGACGCTGTCCTGCGAGTGCGCGATCCTCGCCGGCGACGTCACGAACGAGAAGCTCTTCGAGAAGCTGGTCGCGCTCGCGGTCAGCCGGTTCGGCAGCCTCGACATCGCCATCAACAATGCCGGTATCGCCCAGAGCTTCGTCAAGCTGCCGCAGGTCCCCTCGGAAGAGGCGCGGCGCATCATCGAGATCGACCTTCTCGGCGTCTTCTTCGCCATGAAATACCAGTTGCCGCAGATGGAAAAGCAGCAGCGGAAGTCCGGCCGGGGCGGCACGATCGTCAACATCGCGTCCGTCGCCGGCCTTTCGGGCGCCGCCCGCCTGTCCGTCTATTCGGCGGCCAAGCACGGCGTCATCGGCCTGACGCGCTCCGCCGCCGTCGAATACGCGGCCAAGGGCATCCGCGTGAACGCCGTCTGCCCCTCCTATGCCCGCACCGCCATGGTGGGCGAATTCGTAAAGCTCTCCGGCCGCGGCGAGAACGAGGCGATCCTCGAACTGACCCGGGGCGTGCCGATGAAGCGCGTCGCGGAAGTGGACGAGGTCATCGAGGTGGTGCTGTTCGCCGCCGATCCGAAGAACTCGTTCATGACCGGCCACGCGCTTTCGGTCGACGGCGGCATCAACGCGATCTGAGTTCGCCCGAGCGACGCGACCGCCGGGGTTCGTCGCGATCCGCGACGTTCAGGCGTCCCTTGCCGCCTCGCTGAGAAAATCCCAGGCGTATTCGGAGAAGGATCGCCACACCTCCACCCGGAAGGCGGTCTCTGACGTGCGCTGCAGGACGATCTCGATCTTTCCGAGAACCGTGCGGCTGCAGGCTCCCACAGGGAACGCCGTCAGCGACAGGTCCTGCGGGCAGCCGGCGTTGAGGCAGGCCGCAGCGCCCGCACCTTCCACCAGGATCGCCACGTTGCGGTGGGAAACCTCGACCGCCGAATGAAGCGCCTTCGCCTTGGCTGCGTCCGCAAGGATGTCGGCGCCGTCCTCGTCGATGACCAGCCATTCGTCGGGGCCGAGCCATAGTGCCGTCCGGTTTCCCGATTTGGCTTTTGCGGACGTCTTCGGCGCCTGCGGCAGCGTCACTCCGAGCGCGCGGGAGACCGAATTCACCGACAGCTCCGGCGCCCGCAGCGACAGCCGCGTCGCGGGCGGCGCAGGCGTGACGCGGACATTTTCCGCCGCGAGCGACAGGCCGGCCCGCTTCTCGCGGCGCTCGGCGGCGGCGACTTTCGTTTTCGTGGCAGCCCTAGCCATGCAGGCGCTCCCCTTTCTCGTCGTAGAAGACGGTACCGCCGACTTCGACCTCGATGACGCCCGACGGCATCGGCACGTAGAGCGTCTGCCCCATCCGGTCGCGACCACCCTCCACCACCGCCAGCGCGATTGATCGGCCGCAATTCTCCGACCAGTAGGACGAAGTCACGTGGCCGATCATCTTCATGGGGATCGGCTGGTTCGGGTCGGCGACGATCTGCGCGCCCTCTTCCAGCACGACCTTCGGTTCCTTCGTACGCAGTCCGACCAGCTGCCGCCGGCCCGGCGCAACGAGGTCGGGCCGCATCAGCCCCCTGATGCCGACGAAATCGGTCTTCTTCTTGCCGACGGCCCAGTCAAGCCCGGCGTCGTTCGGTGTCACCGTGCCGTCCGTGTCCTGACCGACGATGATGTAGCCTTTCTCGGCGCGCAGCACGTGCATGGCTTCGGTGCCATACGCGCAGGCGCCGTGCTTTTCGGCCTCGGCCCACAGCGCCTCCCACACCGCCTCGCCGTAGTCGGCGGGCACGTTGACCTCGAAGCCACGGTCGCCCGTAAAGGACATGCGGAAGAGCCGCGTCGGCACGCCGCAGATCGTGCCCTCGCGAACGGACATGTGCGGCATGGCCTCATCGGACAAGTCGATCCCTTCGACCAGCGGCGCGATGATGTCGCGCGATTTCGGGCCCTGGACGGCGATCACCGCCCACTGCTCGGAGACCGAGGTCAGCCATACGCTCAAGTTCGGGAACTCGGTCTGGAGATAGTCCTCCATGTGATGCAGAACCCGCGCAGCGCCGCCCGTCGTCGTCGTGACGTGGAACCGGTCGTGGGCGAGCCTCCCGACGACGCCGTCGTCGTAGATGAAGCCGTCCTCCCTCAGCATGATGCCGTAACGGCAGCGCCCGGCATCCAGCCTCTGCCACGGGTTGGTGTAGAGCAGTTCCATGAAGGCCGCGGCGTCGGGACCGACCACCTCGATCTTGCCGAGCGTGGAGGCATCGAACAGGCCGGCGCTCTCCCGCACCGTGCGGCATTCACGGTTGACGGCGGCATGCATGTCCTCGCCGGGCTGCGGATAATACCAGGCCCGCTTCCACTGCCCGACATCCTCGAACACCGCGCCGTGCCGCTCTTCCCAGCCATGCATCGGCGTCTTGCGGGTCGGATCGAACAGCTTGCCGCGCGAGTGGTTGACGATGGCGCCATAGGTGACCGGCGTGAAGGGCGGACGGAAGGTCGTCAGACCGACCTCCGGAATCTCCTTGCCGAGCATGTCGGCGGCGATGGCGAGCCCGTGCAGGTTGGAGGTCTTGCCCTGGTCGGTCGCCATGCCGTTGGTGGTGAAGCGCTTGACGTGCTCGATGGAGCGCATTCCCTC
>CATMOC010000468.1 GCA_950071955.1 uncultured Mesorhizobium sp.
CGACGAGCATGTAGGCCGTGGTGAGCGCGACGAGCACCACAGCGCCCGGCAGCACGAAGAGCAGGCCCGCCATCAGCCCGCCCCGCACGCCGTGCAGCAGCCAACCGGCATAGGTGGCAAGCTGCATGGCCTCCGGTCCGGGCAGGAGCATGCAGTAGTTCAGCGCGTGCAGGAACCGCGCCTCGTCCAGCCATTTCCGCTCCTCGACGAGATAGCGGTGCATGAGAGCGATCTGTCCGGCGGGGCCGCCAAAGGACAGGAGGCCGATGCGCGCGAAGACGGAGAAGGCCTCGCCGAACGGGACCGTACCCGCAGACGGCGCCCCGGGAGCCGGATTCATGGTTCGGCTCCGATCGCAACCACGGAGTTTCCCCCTTCCTCCCAGGCCGCGAAGCCGCCTTCGAGATAAACAGCATCGACGCCGGGTTCCGTCAGCCGGTCGGCGTCGATCAGCAATTGCGGTTCGGGCAAGGAGATGAGATCGGCGGGAGTGATCGGGATCGGCATGGCAGGCCTCCGCAACAGATGAGCGAAAGCGGACTTGGGCCGAAGCCTCTCGCGGGGAGTCCACCCATGCCCCCGAAACATCAGACTATCGCGGCGTGGCGCCGCGAGCAACGGCCAGCGTCAAGCCTGGGCCGAATATTGCGCGTCGGTGACCGGCTCCATCCAGTCGACGTGCTTGCCGTCCAGCGCCTCGTGGATGGCGATATGGGTCATGCCGGTATCCGGTCCCGCGCCGTGCCAGTGCTTTTCGCCCGGCGCGATCCACAGCGTGTCGCCGGGACGAAGCTCGATGACCGGCTCCCCGAGCTTCTGCGCCAGCCCCAGGCCGGAGACGACGTGCAGCGTCTGCCCGAGCGGATGCGTGTGCCAGTTGGTGCGCGCGCCGGGCTCGAAGCTAACCGAAGCGGCCCGCACCCGCGCCGGCTCTTCCGCCTCGACGATCGGGTCCTGCCAGACGGTACCGGTGAACCAGTCGGAAGAAGCTCTCTTCGTCGCGCGCGTTCCGCTCTTGAAATGTCGCATCGTATTTCCTCCGAAGTTTCAGGTCTGCGTGTGCGCGGGCTGCGCGAGGCAGAGCGCACATTGGAATGGCATAGGTAGCATTGCAATCCTACGACAGCGCGGGCTGCGTGGCCGAGAACGCCTCCCGCATCGCAGCCGCCATGCCGTTCACCGCCGCGCCCTTGGCGGCCGGGTTCCGGTGCAGGACAACATGCGAGGCATCGATGTCGCCGAAACCGTCCTCGTGGCTCAGGGCGCGGCAATCCTCGGGAATATTGCTGCGCGAGATGGGCGCGATGGCGAGGCCCGAGGTGACGGCAAGCTTCAAGCCGCCGTTCGTGTCGCTGACATAGGCCACCCTGTAGTCGATCCCGCGCTGTTCCAGCGAGCGGACCGCGAAGTTCCGGCACCAGCCGGAACTGCCATAGAGTGCGATCGGCAATGGGCGTTCCTCGTGCATGCGGTGGAGTTCGGACGTCACCCAGACGGTCGGGTCTGTCATCAGTATCTCTCCTTCGGAAAAATCCTGCCACTCGAAGATCACCGCCAGGTCGAGCTCGCCGTTGCGGACCTTCGCGAAATGGTCGGCGGAGAAGCCGTACCGGACGGTGACCTCGACATTGGGCTGCCGCTTGGAGAATGCGCCGAGCGCCCGCGACAGCGTACGCTGGCCATACTCCTCAGGAATTCCGATGCGGACCTTCCCGTCCAGCGCCGGCGCATCGAGCATGGCGACCGTCTCGTCCATGAGCGACACGATGCGCCTGGCGTTCGACAGGAGCTGGTCGCCCCTGCGCGTGATCTCGACACCCCGCGAACCGCGGGCGAAAAGCGGGCCACCGACCTGCTCCTCGAGCCGCTTGATCTGCATGGAGACCGCCGACTGCGTGCGGCGCACATGCTCGGCCGCCTTGGTGATGTTGCCGGTTTCGGCCACCGCCACGAAGGTGCGCAGAAGGTCACTGTCCAAGCGGGAGGTCATCCGTCCACCATAAACATTCCTGATGGCTGGCATCATTGCAATTCGTTTGAAGCATGTCAAAGGCTGGCTATATGCATGGCTTCGGCACTTGGAGCAGATCATGGCCTATTCGCAGACTTTTCAGGGAGGCATCTCCCTTCGCCGTTCGGAAGTCGCGGCCTCACCGGCACCGGCTCCGTCGGTCCCGCTGGCGAGCCTGCTCGACAGGCGCGACGACCACCTGCTGACCGACATCGGCCTGACGCGCGACGACTTGCTCGGACCGGCGGCGCGGTTCTGGCGCGAATGGAACGCGACCAAGGAGCCATGGTCGCTCTGACGCGCAAAGGTTCACCGGCTCCTCACTGGCCCGCCTGCGCGAATGCAGGCGGGTGCTTTTTTCGTGGCGAGAACACGCACGGGCCGGCAACTTGCACTCGGTTCGGCCTTCCGGTATAGGACCGCCACCCGCGTAGACACCCTTGGAGGCAACGCGGCGGAGGGCCGCCTCGCGAGGCGGCTTTCGACGTTTGCGGCCGGTCCGCCGCCCGCGAGCGCTCCAGCAACACGTGAAAGGAAATGCCATGGCTCACGAAGCTTACGAGCTGAAGGCCGAGGCGCGCGAACGGGTCGGTAAGGGGTCCGCCCGGGATGTTCGCCGCAACGGAAAAGTACCCGCCGTCATCTACGGCGACAAGCAGGCGCCCCTCGCCATCGCCTTGACCTACAAGGACGTCTACATGAAGATTCATGGCGGCGGCTTCCTGACCACCATCGCCACGATCGATCTCGACGGCAAGAAGATCCAGGTCCTCCCGAAGGACTATCAGCTCGATCCGGTCCGAGACTTCCCGATGCACGTCGATTTCCTGCGCGTCGGCAAGGACACGGTGGTGACCGTCGAGGTGCCCGTGCACTTCGTCAACGAGGAGAAGTCTCCCGGCATTCGCCGCGGCGGCGTGCTCAACATCGTGCGTCACGAGATCGAATTCACCTGCCCGGCCAATGCGATCCCCGAGTTCATCTCGGTCGATCTCGACGGCACTGATCTCGGCGATTCCATCCACATCTCCGCCGTCAAGCTGCCCGAAGGCGTCAAGCCGACGATCACCGATCGCGATTTCACGATCGCCACGATCGCCGCGCCCGCCGGCCTGAGGTCGGAAGAGGATGAAGGCGCCGAAGGCGCCGCGGAGGAGGAAGAAGGCGGGGAGGAGTAGTCTCCCCCGCGCCGTCTGGCCAAGGACATTCAAGGCGCGTCGCGATCTTTCCGATTCGCCCCCTGCGCTTCAGCTGTCTGTTTTTGCGCATGTCTTTGTCCCGAAACCGGATCCCACTTTCGAGAGACACGCTCTAGCGCCGGGAGGCGGAAACCATGCAGATCATCGCAGGTCTCGGCAACCCGGGCGCAAAGCACGAAAACAACCGGCACAATGTCGGCTTCATGGCGGCGGACGCGATTGCCCGCCGCCATTCCTTTTCCCCCTGGTCGAAGAAGTTCAAGGCCCTGATCGCCGAGGGCATGCTGGGCGGCGAGAAGGTGCTGCTGGTCAAGCCGCAGACCTTCATGAACCTGTCGGGCCAGTCGGTCGGCGAAGCGGTGCGCTTCTACAAGCTCACCCCCGCCGACGTGACGGTGCTCTACGACGAACTCGACCTTGCCCCCGGCAAGGTCCGCATCAAGACCGGCGGCGGCGCGGGCGGCCACAACGGCATCCGCTCGCTCGATACCCACATCGGCAAGGACTATCGCCGCGTGCGCATCGGCATCGGCCATCCAGGCGCCAAGGAACTCGTCTACAACTGGGTGTTGGGCGACTTCGCCAAGGCCGACCAAGAATGGCTGGAGCCTTTGCTCGACGCCATCGGCGACAACGCCGCAATGCTCGCCAAGGGCG
>CATMOC010000469.1 GCA_950071955.1 uncultured Mesorhizobium sp.
CCAGGTAGGCCGGCAGGTTCGCCGCGAAGCCGGCGAGCTGCGTGGCGAGGATGGGCACGATGATCATCAGCGCCAGCACGAAGGAAACGACGAATGCGATCAGTATGGTGATGGTGGCCGCCAGCCGCGACATGCCGAAGCTCTCGAGCTTGTCGGCGACCGGATCGAGGAAATAGGCCAGCACCATGCCCGCCACGAAAGGCAGCAGGATCGAGCTGAAGACCAGCAGGAATAGGATGAAGACCACACCCGTCGTCAGCCAGAACATGACCTGGCGCCGAAACGAGGCGTTCGCCGCCGCATCTCTGTCGGGTTCAGCCTCTGGAGGTTTCGCTCTCGCCATCACCGTTCATGTGCCTGAGCCAGGCGACGAGATAGGCCGCGCCGGAAGCCGCGGTCAAGATGCCTGACAGCACCACAAGGGAGAGGCGAAACAAGCCGGGCTCCGCCTCGAAGGAAAGCTGGCCGAGAACCAGGGCCGCGAGCACGATCTGGACCGCCGTGTTTGCCTTCGAGACGAGAAGCGGCTTCATCGCCACCGGATTGCCCATGATGGTCGAGAGCAGCACCCCGCCGACGATGAGCCCGTCGCGGGAAACGGTCGCGATGACGAGCCACAGGGGCAGTTCCCCCATGTAGCCGAGCACGACGAAGACCGAAACCAAGAGGAGTTTGTCGGCCATTGGATCGAGATAGGCGCCGAGTTCGGATCGCTGGTTGAAGTGGCGCGCGATGAAGCCGTCCACGCCGTCGGATACGCCGGCAACGAGGAAGCCGGTCAGTGCCCAGCCCATTTCTCCGGTCAGAAGCGCGAACACCACGGCCGGCACCAGCAGGAAGCGAAGGATCGTGATGAAGTTCGGGACGGTCAAGTTTCGGTCTCGGCAAACGCCTGTGGATACGGGCTGAAGATGGCTGCTGGCGTGGCCGCGTTCAAGGAGCCAGCGGCGTGGGGAAATCCATCCACCAGTTGCGCCACGGGATCGCGCCCGATGCGGGCGCGCTTCTTGCAGCACCGGCGTTCTCATGCGATGGACCGGGCAGGAACACCGTCAACCGACAGGCACGGGTCAATGAGCGACGGCAGGAACGGGCTCACCTATGCGGACGCCGGCGTGGATATCGACGCCGGGAACGCCATGGTGGAGAAGATCAAGCCGCTGGTGCGCGCGACGCGCCGGCCGGGCGCCGACGGCGAGATCGGCGGGTTCGGCGGGCTGTTCGACCTCAAGGCGGCTGGGTTCTCGGACCCCGTGCTGGTCGCCGCCAACGACGGCGTCGGCACCAAGCTGCGCGTCGCCATCGAATCGGGCATCCACGAGACCGTGGGCATCGACCTCGTCGCCATGTGCGTGAACGACCTCGTCGTGCAGGGGGCCGAACCCCTCTTCTTCCTCGACTATTTCGCCACCGGCAGGCTCGACCCGGATCAGGGCGCCGCGATCGTTGCCGGCATCGCCGAAGGCTGCCGCATGGCGGGCTGCGCGCTGATCGGCGGCGAGACCGCCGAGATGCCGGGCATGTACGCAGCCGGCGACTACGACCTCGCCGGCTTCGCGGTCGGCGCCGCCGAACGCGGGCAGCTGCTGCCGACCGACGACATTGTGGAAGGCGACGTCATTCTCGGACTGGCCTCCTCGGGCGTGCATTCCAACGGCTTCTCCCTGGTGCGCAAGATCGTCGAAAAGAGCGGTCTCGGATGGGACGATCCGGCCCCCTTCGCCACGGACATGAGCCTTGCCCGCGCCCTGCTCGAGCCCACCCGCATCTACGTGAAGCCATTGCTCCACGCCGTGCGCGGCACCCACGGCATCAAGGCGCTGGCGCACATCACTGGCGGCGGGTTCCCCGACAACATCCCGCGCGTGCTGACGGACGACTGGTCCGCCGAAATCGATCTTGAGGCGATCGACGCTCCGCCGGTGTTCGGCTGGCTGCAGAAGACCGGTGGAATTGCCGATCTCGAGATGCTGAGGACGTTCAACTGCGGCATCGGCATGATCGCCGTGGTCTCCGCCGGACAGGCAGCGCAGGTCGCGGCCGTGCTCAACCAGGCTGGCGAGACGGTCTCGCCGATCGGCCGCATCTGTCCCCGCCGCGATGCCGGCGTCATCTATCGCGGAGCTATCGAACTGTGAACGCAAAGAAGAGGGTCGCCGTCCTCCTGTCCGGCCGCGGTACCAACATGGAGGCGCTGCTGGCGGCGGCATCGGCGCCTGAGTATCCGGCCGAGATCGTCGGTGTCCTGTCCAACAACGCATCGGCTCTCGGGCTGGCGACCGCCCGGGCGCGCGGGATCGATGCTGTTTGCATCCCGCAGAAGGGTTTCAAGACCCGCTCTGAGCACGACGCGGCGGTGTCGGAGGCACTTTCGGAGTTCTCGCCCGACATCGTGTGCCTTGCAGGCTACATGCGCGTCCTCACCGCCGACATTGTGGCGGCGTGGGCCGGCCGCATGATCAACATTCATCCGTCCCTGCTTCCCGCCTTCCCGGGTCTCGACACGCACCGGCGTGCGCTCGAGATGGGAGTGCGCATCCACGGCTGTTCCGTTCATTTCGTGACCGAGAAGACGGACGACGGCCCGATCATCGCGCAGGCGGCGGTGGCGGTGCTGCCCGAAGACGACGCCGAAACTCTCGGGCAGCGCGTGCTGACGGCGGAACACCGGCTCTACCCGATGGCGCTGTCGATGGTGGCAAGGGGCGAAGTGCGGCTGGAAGGGGACAGGACGGTCTTCGCAGGCCCGGGCGGAAGCGATCCCGACCAGCGATTGTACTCGCCTTCGCCGGAAGAGATGTTCCGCCGGCAGGAGACGGACCTGGAGCACCTGGCCCGGTTCACGCCTTAGGTCAGTTTGCCGCCCGCACCCACACCCGGTTGTCGTGGAACGCCGCGCCGCCGTAGGGCGCCGCTGCGTCAGCGCCGGTCAGGACGTTGATCCCCTCCCCGCGCTCATGCGCGGAATTGGGCCAGATGCCTTCCGCGATGACGACACCGCGACGGACGCCGTCGAATAATCGGACGTGCAGGACGATCTCGCCGCGCTTGTTGCCGAGTTCGACGCGGTCGCCGTCTGCCAGGCCGAGCACCAACGCGTCGGAAGGGTGGATCATCACCTCCGGGCGCTTCTCGCGCGTGACGGAGCCGGGCGTCTCGGAGAAGCTCGAATTCAGGAAGGAGCGGGCCGGCGAAGTCGCCAGGCGGAACGGGTGTTCTTCGTCCGCGACTTCGATCAGATCGACGTGATCGGGATATTTGGGCAACTTCTCGTGCGGCCCCATCAGCCCCATCGACTTCGGCGGCTTGTTGGGCGCGATGCCGCCCTGCCATTGCGGCTTGAACCGGAACTTTCCGTCCGGATGGCCGAAGCCCGACACGTAGTGCGCCGTCTCGAAATCAGGTTGCAGGTCGGCCCAGCGTTCTTCCCTGAACGTGTCGAACGTGCCGAGGTCGCGCCTGCCCAGCATGATTTCGATATGCTCACGCGCACTCATGCCGAAGCCGGGTCGGTCGGCGACGCCGAGGCGCTTGGCCAGTTCCTCGATGACGAAGAGGTTTTGACGCGGCCCTTCCGGCGGGTCGACGAGTTTGGGCCCGAGCGTGACATGCTGGTTGCCGCCGCCCTTGTAGATGTCGTCATGCTCCAGGAACATTGTGGCCGGCAGGACTACGTCGGCGAGCTTCGCCGTATCGGTCATGAACTGCTCGTGGACGCAGGTGAACAGATCGTCGCGTAGCAGGCCGCGCTTCACCAGGCGCTGCTCCGGCGCGACATTGGCGGGATTTGTGTTCTGGACGAGCAGCGCGGTCACCGGCGGACCGCCCTGCAGTGCGTCGGCG
>CATMOC010000470.1 GCA_950071955.1 uncultured Mesorhizobium sp.
GAGCCGCAGCGGCGCACCGAACTGGTTCTTCAGCGGCTTGCCGTAGACGCCGGTCACCATGAAGGCGAGTTCGTTCGTCGCCTCCTCCATGGTGAGCCCCTCGACATAGGGCCACGGATACCAGACCTGCCGCTGGCCCGAAGCCATGTCGGGATCGAGGAAGGTCTCGAAGCGGACGTATTTCGCCGAGGCGAGGGGAGCCGCCGCCTCGACGAGCTTCGCCATCGGGAAGCCGGTCCACGGCACGGTCATCGACCACGCCTCGACGCAGCGGTGGCGGTAGAGCCGCGCCTCGAGCGGCATAGCCCGGATGAGATCGTCGATCGCAAATGTCCGCGGCTTCTCCACCAGCCCGTCGACCTGGACCTCCCAGGGCCGCGTCTTTAGGCTTTCGGCGGCCTTCGCGATCTGCTTGTGCGAGCCATATTCGTAGAAGTTGTTGTACTGCCCGGCGACCTCGCCCGGCGTCATGTCGCGGTCGATCTTGTATTTCTCGTTCAGCTTCGCCGGATAGAGGTCGAGCGTCTGATCGGCCTCGGCAGCCTGCGCCCCTCCGGCGAAGGGCGGCATGATCGCAGCCGTCGCTCCCGCCGCGAGGCCGGCGATCATCGCGCGCCGGCTGAGGAACACGTGCTCGGGCGTGGCAAGGTTTTCGGCTATCGCCCATGACGGGCGCTTCAGGATGCTGGCCATCGCGATCTCTCCCCGCAAAGCATGACGCACGAAGAGTAGCCGATGGCGGCCGGCGCGCAATTCACCCGGCATCACGTTTGCGTGGAGGCGCGACCGGCCGCGAGAGCCGGAATGGAGCGTCTCCGTCAGGCCGGTGCGGTCGTGAAGCTCCGAGGGTCGAGCGCTGCCAGGGTCTGCTTCTCGGCCGCGCTCAGCGGCAGATGCGGCGGCAGGAGGCGCTCGTATTCGGGATCGTCGTGGAGCCGCGCCACCATGTGCTTGACCGCGGGGATCAGCGGCACCGACGAGATCGCCGCGCGTGCGTCGCTCGCCGCCTTCAGCAGGCCGGCATCCGACCGGGCCTTCCAGAGCCGCGCTGCGAGCGGCGCGGTGGCGCTCACGGTCGCAGAAATGCAGCCGGCATAGCCGTCCTCATCCACCCGTGCGAGCGCGGTCTCGCTGCTTGGGAAGACGTCGAACCCGTCGATGCGGGCGAGTTCGGCGGCGTAGGCGAGGTCGCCCGAACTGTCCTTGGCCCCGGCGATCCGCTCGGGAAAGCTTTCGCGCAATCTTGCCGCCAGAGCGGGGGAAAACTTGAGACCGGTCATCTGCGGAAAATTGTAGAGATAGATCGGGATCGGCGCGTCGGCGGTCTTTCCCACCACGGTCGCGAACCAACGGAAGAGACCCTCGTCGCTCACGCCCTTGTAGTAGTAGGGCGGCAGGATCAATGCCGCCGCGAAGCCCTTGTCATGCGCAAAGCGCGTCAGTTCGATCGTGGTGGCGAGGTCTGGCGCGCCGGTGCCGACCATCAGCCGCCCGCGGTCGAGTTCCCCGGCGGCGGCGCTCATGACCGCCTTGCGCTGCGACGCCGAGAAGGAGTTCGCCTCGCCTGTGGTGCCGAGGACGTTCAGCCCGTCGCAGCCGTTCTCCAGCAGCCAGTGCGCATGGCGAAGGAAACGCGGGAGATCCGGCTCGCCGTCGGGAGTGACCGGCGTCGGAATGGCCGCGATAACGCCCTTGAGTCTTGTCGATGTCATCTGGTCGGAGCTTCCCGCAATGAAGGTGGATGGTTGCCGCGTGGATAGGCGTCGAGCCTTCGCGGATCAAGCGCCTAACGCGCGCCGCGAGACCGAAACGGCCGGCGCACCGCGCTTTTGAGCAACCGACTTCGTCGCATGCCGTCTTTTCTCTCTTGGCAATGCCGGTTTTCGCGGCAAATGTATGCCGCAAGGGGCTGCCGTGGCATGGGGCCTCGCGCGCGGGGGAAACGGTTGGACGACATTCTGACGCTCATGATCGGCGTTCTTGCCTGCTTCCAGGTGAAGCACTTCGTTGCCGACTACCTGCTCCAGCCGCCGTGGCTAATCCGCGGCAAGGGCCATTTCGACTGCGCCGGCGGCTACGTCCATGCCGGCATCCATGTCGTCGGCTCGATACCCGCCCTGCTTCTGGCCGGACTACCGATCGTCCCACTGCTGATGTTCATGGCGGCCGAGTTCGTCGTCCATTTCGCCATCGACCACATCAAGGCGCGCATTTCGATGGGCAGCGCGAAGGGGCCGACGACGGCGTCCTACTGGGCGCTGCACGGCGCGGACCAGCTGATTCATCAGCTCACCTATCTCGCCATGGCTGGGCTGGCGATCGGCTGGACGATGCCGGCGTAGCGTTCCCGCCGGCCTCTCCAGCCGTTTCCGATCAACGCGTGACGATCTCCGGTCCCATCAGGCTGTAGGGCAGCCAGGTCGACATGATCGGCACGTAGGTGGTGATGATCAGGAAGACGAAGAGCACGGCGACGAACGGCAGGGCGGCGCGCACGACCTGGATCAGGCTCATGCCGGTGATGCCGGAGGTGACGAACAGGTTCAGCCCGATCGGCGGCGTGATCATGCCGATCTCCATGTTGACCACCATGATGATGCCGAGGTGGACCGGATCGACGCCGAGTTCCATGGCGATCGGGAAGACCACCGGCGCCACGATCAAGAGCAGTCCCGAAGGCTCCATGAACTGACCGCCGAGCAAGAGCAGCAGGTTGATGGCGATCAGGAAGGTGAACCAGTTGAAACCGGCGTCGAGCATCAGGCTGGTGATCGACTGCGGGATGCGTTCCGAACTCAGGACGTGGGCGAAGAGCAGCGCGTTGACGATGATGAACATCAGCATGATCGTCGTCCGCGACGCGTCGATCATGACCTTGCGTGTTTCCTCGTTGAAGAACATGCGATGGAAGTTGCGGCCCGTCAGCGAAAGGTTGCGTCCCCAGATCGGCAGTCCCGCGGCGACGTAGCCGGGAATGTTGAAGGGACTGGACTGGCCGTCGCGCCAGAGCGCGTAGGCGATCATCAGCGCGATCGACAGGACGAGCCCGACCAGCGCGCGGCCGCCGATCGTCACACCCTCCCAGTTGGAGGCGACGAAGAAGGACAGGATCATCCAGACGAAGAAGAAGCCGACGGCATAGACGACCGCGGAAAATCCGACCCGTGCCCGCTTGCTGTCCGTCTCCTGGATCCAGCGGACGCCCTTCAGCGGTCCCATGTCCCGATAGACGAACAGGGCCACGAAGAAGGCGTAGACCGCCGCGACGGCCGCCGCCTCGGTCGGCGTGAAGACGCCTCCGTAGATGCCGCCCAGAATGATGATGATGAGGAAGAGCCCCCAGCCGGCTTCCTTGCCGCCCGCGACGATCTCGCCGAATCCCTTCCACTCCTCCGATGGCAGGTTCTTGATCCGCGCCATGACGTAGATCGTGACCATGAGCATCAGCCCGGCCACCAGCCCGGGGATCACGCCCGCGAGGAACATGCGTCCGACCGAGACGTCGGTCGCGGCCGAATAGACGACCATCACGATGGAGGGCGGGATGAGGATGCCGAGCGTGCCGGCATTGGCGATGATGCCGGCGGCGAATTCCTTGGTGTAGCCGACCTGGCGCATGCCGGCGATGGCGATGGTGCCGATGGCGACGACGGTGGCCGGCGAGGAGCCGGACAGCGCCGCGAACATCATGCAGGCCAGCACGGAGGCCATGGCGAGGCCGCCGCGGAAATGACCGACCGTGGCGATGGAGAAACGGATGATACGCTTGGCCACGCCGCCGGTCGACATGAAGGACGAGGCGAGCACGAAGAAGGGGATCGCCAGCAGCGGGTAGTT
>CATMOC010000471.1 GCA_950071955.1 uncultured Mesorhizobium sp.
AACGGCCCGATGCCGCTTCGCGCGCGCGTCTGTTAGCGGAGCCCGCCGCCATGCGTCAAGCGCGCAGGCCCCACGCATCGCCGCGCCGCGAGCTCCGCAACGCGCCGAGACCCCGACGAAAGCCGACCAACCCGGACAGCAGCCGGCGAGATCTCGCCCGTCTCGCCGCGGATCAGGCCTCCTCGTCGCCCAGCGCCTTGACGAGATCGACGAGCTTGCGGCGAACCTTCGGATCGGAGATTTTCACGAATGCCCGATTGAGTTGAAGCCCCTCCGCGCTGTTCAGGAAATCGACGACGTAGCTCGTCGAATTGTCCTCGCGGAAACCGGCGCTCGAATGGTCGGGAACGTCCGGTGCGTCCTCGAAGAAGAACGAGACCGGCACCCCCAGAATAGTCGCTATTGCCTGAAGCCTGCTGGCCCCGACACGATTTGTGCCTTTTTCGTATTTCTGTATTTGCTGAAACGTGATACCAAGGTTTTCACCGAGCTTCTCTTGGCTCATCCCAAGCATGTTGCGTCGCAGTCGGATCCGGCCGCCGACATGAATGTCGACCGGATTCGGCTTCTTTTTATTCTCTGGCATAGTTCCTCGCCGTTGTGCACGAGTTGTGGTTATCTGCTCCAATGCAGTTCGCCCGTTGCCGCGGCCCCAATATCGCGACGACGGGGAGAAGCGTTCTTCCACGACTCCAGGCGGGGATTCGCGACTTCTGCTATCTCAGCCTGAGCGTATCCTCGCGATCGAATTCGTACCACACGCGACGATTGCAAAGAACAATAATATAAAGATGCCATTAAGATGCGATATCTCTAAAATTCTAATAGAATTCGTCGGGAGTCGAACAACCACGTCCAGCGCCCCCACAGCGTCCTGCGCAAAGGCGTCGACGATCCTTCCCTGACTGTCGATTACCCCCGAGATTCCGTTGTTGGCGGCGCGTACCATCGGTTTGCCCGTTTCCACCGCGCGGATCTGGGCCTGCCGGAAATGCTGATATGGGCCGGGCGTATCGCCGAACCACGCGTCGTTCGTCAGGTTGACGATCAGTTCAGCACTGTCGGCCACTACTTCTCCGGGAAATATCACTTCGTAACATATGAAGGGAAGGGCGCTGACAGTGTCGGTGACCTTGATCGGCCGACGCTCCGTGCCTGCCGAGAACCCTCCGACATTGTCGGCGACGGCACGCAATCCAAGCCGATCGAACACAACCTGGAACGGAAGGTACTCGCCGAAGGGGACGAGATGGACCTTGTCCACCGCGTCGACGATCTCGCCCGTGTCGTCGATGGCGATGACCGAATTGTAGTAGCGAACCGCCGCGCCGGCGCCCTCCGAACGCACCGCTCCCAGGAAGAGTTTCTGGCCGTCCTGGAGCATCTCGCCGATCGCGCCGAGCGCGTCGGGCCGGTCGGTGAAGAGAAAGGGGAGCGCGGTTTCCGGCCACACGATCAGTTCGGGACGCGGTCTCCCTTCCTCCGGCGGCCTCGCCGAAAGTTCTAGCAAGGTGGCCAGGATGTTGTCGCGGTATTCGGGATCCCACTTGCCGCCCTGCGGAATGGAAGGCTGTACAATCCTCACGGACAGGGATTTGTCGACCGGGATGGTCCTGGAAAGCGAGTAGTAGCCGAAACCGACATGCGCGGCCGCCAGGACCAGACCGGCAAACAGGCCGGTCCGGAGGTGCCGGTCGGAAGCCAGGAGCGCGGGGAGCGCGAAGACGAAGACCGCCAGCGCGTTCATGCCGTACATGCCGGTCACGGAGACGGACTGCATTAGCAGGGGAAGCGGCATCGCCGCGTAGCCGATCGCGTTCCACGGGAAACCGGTGAGTGCGGTGGCACGCAGCCATTCGGCGACGCCAAAAGCGAAGGCGAGCGCGGCGATCCGCCCGATGCCGTTCGACCAGCAGAGCCGCGCCACGGTCGTCGCAAGCCCGTAGAAGATCGCCAGACCGGCGGGCAGTCCCAGGACCGCCAGCGGCAGCGCCCAGGCGAATTCGTCGGCGTCGACGAGAAGGGCCTGTCCGACCCACCACAGGCCGGCCACGAAGTAGCCGAAGCCGAACCACCATCCGATCGCGAAGTTCACGCGTTGCCGGCGCCAGAAGGTGTCGCGGTCATCGGCGGTGGCCCCGTCGAGCAGCCAGACCAGGATGGTGAAGGAGACGAAGCCGGCGGGAAAGAAATCGATCGGCGCCTGGGCGAGCACCCCGAAGGCGCCGGCAAGCAGTGCCAGCAACGACCGCCGCCAACCCCACAACAGAATGATCCTGGCGGCGAGGTTTTCCATTCGGCCCTTCAGTCGCGAATCACGCGGGAACTGGTGTAGCAGCGGCTGTTCGACCTTGCCAAACATAGCTTGCGGCAGGACGGTGGCGCATCCGCAGCGGCGTTCGCGACGGGGCTTCAGCCCTGGACGTACTTGCGCCAGTCGTGGCGTTCGGAAAAGCCCAGCATCTCGCGAATCTTGCGGTTGGAAAACAGCGCCTCGTTCTCGCCCAGATCACGCGTGACGGGTACGCCGGGGAAGAAGCGGCGCAGGAGATCGGCGCTCGGGATGTTCATGCCGTTGGTGTCGTTGCCGGCATTGAAGATCTGGAAGCCGAGCCCGTCCCTTTCGAGGCAGAGATCGACGATCTGGCCGAGATCGCGCGCGTCGATATAGCAGAAGGCGTTACGGCGGCGCATTTCGGGGTTGGCGAAGTAGCGCGGAAACAGGTCCCGGTACTCGTGCGGCTCCACCACGTTGCCGATGCGAAGGGCGTAGATGTCGCTGCCGGAGCGGCGCTGGAAGGCCCGTGCGGTCCTCTCGTTTACGACCTTCGACAGCCCGTAACTATCCATCGGATCGACGTCGTAATCCTCGTCGAGCGGCAGTTGCTTCGGATCCTCCCGGCCATCCGCGAAGCAGATGCCGTAGGTCGTCTCGGAGGAAGCGATGACGATCTTGCGGATGCCGAGCTTCACCGCCGCCTCGATCACGCTGTAGGTGCCGATGGCATTGACGCGGAAGGTCTCGTTGTCGGGCTTGATCAGGATGCGCGGGACGGCCGCGAAATGAACGACCGCGTCGAAGGCCGGAACCCCGTTTCCGGGCTCCAGTTCGTCGAAATTGGCATAGGAGGACATGGCGTTGAACATCTGCCCCGAATCGGTGATGTCGGCCGTGAGATTGTCGACGCCGGGATGGTCGAGCGGCGTCAGGTCGACGTTGACGACCCTGTGTCCGCGCTCCGCGAGGTATGGCACGACATGGCGTCCCGCCTTGCCGCTGCCGCCGGTAAACAGAACGCGCAAACGCCTGCCCATGATCTCATCTCCCGTTTGCTCGCCTGATCGCGGAGGAGACCGACTTCCGGTCAGGCCGCCTTGTCCTTCGTTGCCCGTCCGCGTCTGACCGGCACGCGGCCCTGGACGATCCGCACGCGCTTGATGCGCCTCGGATCGGCGTCGAGCACATGGAACTCGAAGCCGGGGATCGCCTGCACCACCTCGCCGCGCGCCGGGACGCGGCCGAGGGCGTTGAAGATGATGCCGCCGATCGTGTCGACATACTCGCCGTGCTCGCCGGCGGTGAACTCGCTGCCGATGACCTTGGCGACGTCGTCGATCTCGGCTTTGGCATCGACGATGAAGATTCCGTCGCCGGCCTTGGTGATCAGCGGTTCCTCCTCGTCGTGCTCGTCCTCGATATCGCCCACGACCATCTCGACGATGTCCTCGAGCGACACCTGGATCCATTCGATCCCTGCCTCCCCCAGCTTGCGCACGGCGGCGGAAGTAAACTTCTTGTCTTTCCGGACCAGAACCTTGCCTTTCGCGCCCTT
>CATMOC010000472.1 GCA_950071955.1 uncultured Mesorhizobium sp.
CGCGCGATAATTTCAAGCCGGTGAAGGGCCCGGTCGAAGCGGGAAGGGTGCTCAGGCGCCGCGTCGAGGCGGGGCACAGGACGGGCATCCTGTTCGGCCGCGAGCGCTGGGGACTGACCAATGAGGAGGTCGGTCTCGCCGACGAGATCGTCACCTTTCCGGTCGATCCGAAACACGCCTCGCTCAACATCGCCCAGGCTGTGCTCCTGATGTCTTACGAGTGGATGAAGTCGGGGCTCGAAACGGAGACGCAGACCGCCTTCGAGGGGCCGGATTTGCGGCCCGCTTCGCGGGAGCACCTCCATTCCTTTCTCTCGCACCTGGAACGCGCGCTCGACGTGCGCGGCTATTTCCGGCCGCCGGAGAAGAAGCCGAAGATGCTCGACAACCTTCGTTCGGTCCTGACGCGTCCCGGTTTCGCCGAGGCCGAGATCAAGGTCCTGCGCGGCGTCCTGTCGTCGCTCGACTATTTTTCCCCGAAGGAACCGCGCGGCGCGGGCTATCCCGAGCGCAAGGCGTGTGCCGATCGCGCGGCATCGGGGCAGGATCGGAGCGGCGATGAGTGAGCGTCCCGTCCTTGTCTTCGATTCGGGCGTCGGCGGCCTCACGGTGCTGCGCGAGGCGCGAGTCCTCATGCCCGACCGCCGCTTCGTCTATGTCGCCGACGATGCCGGCTTTCCCTACGGTGCGTGGGAAGAAGACGCGCTGAGGGCGCGGATCGTGGGCCTGTTTGGAAAACTGGTCGAGGAGCACGATCCCGAGATCGCCGTGATCGCCTGCAACACGGCCTCGACGCTGGTCCTGTCCGACCTGCGCGCGGCCTATCCGGCCACCCCCTTCGTCGGCACGGTGCCGGCGATCAAGCCGGCCGCCGAGCGGACCCGCAGCGGACTGGTGTCCGTGCTCGCCACGCCGGGCACCGTTCGGCGCCAGTACACGCGCGACCTGATCCACGAATGGGCGTCCAAGTGCCACGTGCGCCTCGTGGGCAGCGAAAGGCTGGCTACGCTCGCCGAAACCTACATGCGGGAGGGTTTCGTCGACGAGGCAGCGGTGCGGGCGGAGATCGAGCCCTGTTTCGTCGAGCACGACGGCGCGCGGACAGACATCGTGGTGCTGGCCTGCACGCACTACCCGTTTCTGGTGAACCGGATGCGCAAGACTGCACCCTGGCCGGTCGACTGGCTGGACCCGGCGGAGGCGATCGCACGGCGCGCATTGTCGCTCCTCTCCGGCGACCCGGCGCATGCGGAGGACAGGCCCGACCGCGAACCGGCACCCCATGCCGACATCGCCGTCTTCACCTCGCGATCGCCGGATTTCGCGACGCGGCGCCTGATGCAGGGTTTCGGCCTCGCCACCCGCCTGCCGGAAACGGTCCGGGCGTGAAGGTCGCGGGCTTCCCTGGGATCGCCGTCGGTCCGGGACGATGAGGACGCTCACCTTGAGGTCCGCAGCCTGGAGCCGCGATTGCTGCCCGACCAACCGGTTCAATGACGTTGCATTTGGAGCAGGAAGCTTGGACAGCCATGGGGAAGCGTCCCGATGCCGGCCCGTGCCCCGGGGATCATCGTGATCTCCCTTATTCGGTATGGATGGCGAATCACCCCCCTTTTACACGCAGCAGGCGGTGAGGCGGCTCACGTTCTACCGGGAAATGGGTGGGCATATGCCGGAATCGGAAGTGAATACCGCGTGTCTGACGCCCTATTCCCGATTGCTAACAAATCATTGCCACAATCCGCCCCCAGAAGCGTCCATGCACGGGTTCCGGACCGCAACATCCACGGAACCGCCGGCCGAGAGGTCGGGACAATGAATGATAACGGTGCGGGGGCGCTGTACCCATGGTCGGGAATGACATTGGTTCTGCGTGGAGAAGGGCGTGTGACGGTTCAAATCGATAACGACACCACCAAATCGCGACGGGTCTTCAGGCCGGCTCAGGAAAAGCCGGTGGCGATATTTCTTCCGCAGCATCGGCCAAGCCGGGGCCGCGGTTTCGCTGTTCCGGTCATCTGCGGCTTGATCGGAACCACGGCGGCCCTCGCGGCGACCTTTGCCTATATGATGCCCGGATCGCCGGTCGCGGATGAACCCGCAGTCTCGCTGGTGGTCGCCAAGGCCGACGAACCGACCGCTGCAAACGCGGCCGAGAAAATTGCCGGCGAGGTCTCGGCAGCAACCGCGACGGACAGCGCGGTCGTTTCTACCCCTGCGACAGCAGTCGAAGCCACGCTCGCGACCGTGCCCCGTCCCCAGAAAGCGTCCGTCGAGATCCCGTCCGCGGACGATCCGCGCTGGGCGAAGGCGTCCGCGCCGTCCGGAGCAGCCGCGCTCGCAGCGGTTAAATCCCTGATGAAAGGGGACCGGGCAGAGACGGATGCCGTGCCGCGGTCCGGCTTGCTCGCCTATGCCTCGGCGAATGCCGGCAAGGTGCCCGAACAGGACGCCACCGGAGACGAACAGACCGCGTCGATCGATCCCGCCGCCAGCAAGGTCAAGGCGCCAGAGGATCCGGCTCCCGACATACGACAGTCCCGCGTCAACACCGCCGTCAACATGCGCTCCGGTCCGAGCGACGAAAACCGGGTGATCCTGGTCATTCCGGGCGGAGCCGGTGTCGAACTGCTCGGCTGCGATTCCTGGTGCAAGGTGGTCTATGAAGGCCGCACGGGCTACATCTACAAGAGCTTCGTGGGCGGCAAGAGCAAGCCGCGCGCTTCGGCAAGCCGCAATGTCCAGAAGAAGAAGGCGGACGTGCCGGTCAAGACCGTGTCCGTCGTCTCGACCGTCGAAGAAAGCAAGAAGACGGAACCGTCCTTGCCGAACCCGATGATAAACGCCAATCGCGGTCGTTGACTTCCGCAGTCTGTTGGCCTAGTGAGCCTACCGCACCGGTCCGCGAGGGCCGGTGTAATATTTTGACGTGTCCCGCGGGTCTGTCGCAGCGTGCGATCAGATCCTGTCAGGCTCCGAAAATGGGAGCCAGAGGAGGGCGCGTTTCCTTGGCCCGGACTTCATGGTTCCGGGTGCAATCGCTTGAAAGGGAATGCGATGAGCAAACGCCAGTCTGCAAAATACAAGATCGACCGCCGCCTCGGCGAAAACATCTGGGGACGTCCGAAGTCCCCGGTCAACAAGCGTGAATACGGCCCCGGCCAGCACGGTCAGCGGCGCAAGGGCAAGCTGTCCGATTTCGGCCTGCAGCTCCGCGCCAAGCAGAAGCTGAAGGGTCACTACGGCGACATCTCCGAGAAGCAGTTCCGCAAGACCTACGAGGAGGCCAATCGCCGCCGTGGCGACACGTCGGAGAACCTGATCGCCCTGCTCGAGTCGCGCCTGGATGCGGTGGTCTACCGCGCCAAGTTCGTGCCGACGATCTGGGCGGCCCGCCAGTTCATCAACCACGGCCACGTCAACGTCAACGGCCGCCGCACCAACATCCCTTCCTTCCGGTGCAAGCCGGGCGACGTGATTGAGGTTCGCGAGAAGTCAAAGCAGCTCGTGATCGTGCTCGAATCCGTGCAGCTCGCGGAGCGCGACGTGCCGGACTACATCGAGGCCGATCACACCAAGATGACGGCCAAATATGCGCGCGTCCCCGGCCTCGGCGACGTGCCCTACGCGGTCCAGATGGAACCGAACCTCGTCGTCGAGTTCTACTCGCGCTAGTTTCGGCATCGATCGCCGGTCCGGATCAGGCCGCCGCCGAGGCGGCCTTTTCTTTGCGCGCAGCGTCGGGTAGTCCCGTCGGGACACGTCCGGGAGACAGGCCATGAACATGATCGTCGCGCCGGTGGAGGCCGAAGAGGCCGGATCGCATCC
>CATMOC010000473.1 GCA_950071955.1 uncultured Mesorhizobium sp.
CGGACCGACCGTGTGCGATGAGGACGGACCGATCCCGATCCGGAAGATGTCGAGCACCGAAAGCATGCGCGGCGGCATGACATTTGTAGCGGCAATTGCAATCGCCAATTGGTCGGACGCCCGCCATGCCGTAGGGTCCGCTCGCAAAGGAGATCCCGATGAAGAAACGCCTCGCCTTGTTCGTTGCGCTGGTCGCGACGCCCCTGTTCGGCATGGCCCAGCAGGAAGAACGGGACGATCCGCGCAAGGTGCTGGCGATCTTCGCGCATCCCGACGACGAATTGTTCGTCGCCCCCGCGCTGGCCCGCGCCGCACGCGAGGGCGACGAGGTCACGCTGGTGCTCGCGACCAGCGGGGACCAAGGGCCGGGCGTCTCGGAGTTCGAACGCGGCGACGCCCTCGCCGCGGCACGGCGGGACGAGGCACGCTGCTCGGCCGAGGCGCTCGGCCTTCCGGAACCGGTGTTCCTGGGTCACGGCGACGGCACGCTTACCGCGACTCCGCGCACGCCCGACAGCCCGGCGCGACGTCTCACTGCCGACCTCGCCGCCATCATTGCCGAGGAGCAGCCCGATATCATCGTCACCTTCGGCCCCGACGGCGGGTACGGCCATGGCGATCATCGCATGGTCAGCGCGCTGGTGACGCAGGTGGTGCAGGCGATCGACGATGACCGCCCGAGCCTGTTTTATCCGGGTATCCGCAAGGGTACGCTGCCCCCACTCCCGCAGATGCAGGACTGGGCGGAGACCGCGCCGACCCTGCTGACCGTCGCCTATCGCTATGCGGACGAAGACCTCGCCGCCGCCCGCGCGGCCACCCAGTGCCACGCCACCCAGTTCGACGTCGCGACCCGCGCACAGATCGCCGACCTGTTCCACGCGACGATCTGGGGCGGCGCGGTGCATTTCCGGCCTGCTTTCGGCCCGGCCCGCTAAGGCGGCATCGGCGCGCCGTGACGGCGTCCTACCGGTGGTGGGCCGGATCTTCCTTGCCGTGAGGGGTGAAGGACAATCGCCCCAGCCGCCAGCTACGGCCCGGGTCCATCAGCTCTTCGGCCGGAGGAATTTCTCCCGGGGTCTCGATCCCGTCGACCGAAGCGAGGATATAGCGGCCTGATTCGCGCAATCGGATCCGGCCTTCCGGCCATCGCTGCTGCAGCCGATCCTGCAACCGGACGGCTTCCTCCGAAACGCCGCTGCCTTCGAGCCGTCGCGGGGCACCGTCGAGCAGCTCGGCCGATGCGCTCCTGGTGGCGGTGATGCCGTCCTTCACGATCGAAATGGAAATCAGCAACGCCGCGAGGCTGTCGGCCCACCACAGGCCCAGTCCGATGCCGACGATGCCGGCGATCCCCGCCAGCCCGGTCTGCCAGTCGGCCTTCTGCATGAGCGAATCGGTGTACAGCACCTTGTCCGAAATACGCTGCGCGATCGGCTGCTTGAGCCGGCCGAGAATGACCGGCGGCACCACCGAATAGACCAGCGCCGCGATCATCAGCCAGCCGAGCCAGATCGTCTCGCCGAACATCGTCACCGGTCCGACCGTCGGATGCTCGCCCTTCATCAGGCCCATGCCGTTGGTATAGGCCAGAAAGAGCCCGAGGAAGGTCAGCACCACCGACGAGCCGAGGAAGGCCAGCGAATTCGCCCGGAGGAAGCCGTAGGGAAACTTCTCGGTCGGTGCGCGTGGCTCGAGATGGGCGGAAACCAGGAAGGTCATCGCCGGAACCAGGCTGAGGACGTCCTCGAACAGCGCGGTCTTCATTGCCTGGCTGGCGCCCATGGTGAAATACATCACCACCACCACCGAGCCCATCCAGCCCAGCGTCCACCATTCGAGCTTCTTGGCGTTGCGGAAATCCTGTTTGATGGCCGAGGGAATCTCGCTCATTTGCTCGCCTCCGATCCCAGCATCAGCCAGCCGTTTTCACCGTTCATCACGGCAAACCGGGGAACCGGTTCACTTTTCGGCGCCTTGGCAAGCAATCCCTGTGGCGCGCTGAAGGCGACCTCGCGGCTCCATGGAGAATCCATCGCGAGCTCGCCATAAACGAGGTCGATCTCGCCCTTCTTCAGACGGGCAAGGACGACTTCGCTGTCGCCGCGCTGGGTTTCGGGCCGGGACCCGGTGCGATCCAGCACCCGCGCGAGCGTCCGGCGGCTGGCCTCGTTCATTTCCGCGCCTTCGATCACGCCGAGGCGCAAGGTCCCGCTCTGTTCCACCCGATCCATGGTCCCGGATGGATCGCGCGGAATCGAACACGCTCCCAGCGACAGGGCGAAGGATGGCAGGACGATGGAGAAAAGGCGGTGAGCCCCGCCTGACAATGATGAAATCATGTGCGGTCCTCGAAATTCGGCCAGGACGGTTTTCCCGCCCTGTGGATTTCAATGGGCTGCGCTTCCTATCGTTCCCCTGGCTCCCTATATGGTGTCCATGACAGATATTCAGGAAAACGGCGCGGCCGAGGGGCCCCGAATGGGCGAATACGGCGCGGATTCCATCAAGGTTCTCAAGGGCTTGGACGCTGTGCGCAAGCGGCCCGGCATGTATATCGGCGATACCGACGACGGATCGGGCCTCCACCACATGGTGTTCGAGGTCTCCGACAACGCGATCGACGAGGCGCTGGCGGGGCATTGCGACCTCGTCTTGATCGAATTGAACGCCGACGGTTCGGTTTCGGTCGAAGACAATGGTCGCGGCATTCCGGTCGACATGCACAAGGAAGAAGGCGTGTCGGCGGCCGAGGTCATCATGACCCAGCTGCACGCCGGCGGTAAGTTCGAGAACACATCGGACGACAACGCCTACAAGGTCTCGGGCGGCCTCCACGGGGTCGGCGTCTCGGTTGTCAACGCGCTGAGCGAATGGCTCGAGCTGGTGATCTGGCGCGATGGCAAGGAACACTGGATGCGGTTCGAGCACGGCGACGCGGTCGCCAGCCTCGAAGTGCGTGGCGATGCGCCGCCGGTCGATTCGAACGGTGACGAGAATGGCCTGAAAAAGGGCACGCGCGTCACCTTCAAGGCCAGCGAGGAGACGTTCAAGAACGTCACCGAGTTCGATTTCGAAAAGCTGGAGCACCGCTATCGCGAGCTCGCCTTCCTCAACTCGGGCGTGCACATCAAGCTGCGCGACCGGCGGAGCGAAGACGTGGTCGAGCACGACCTGTTCTACGAGGGCGGGATTGCCGCCTTCGTCAACTATCTCGACCGCAACAAGGAAGCGCTGATCCCCGAGCCGATTTCGGTCTCGGCGGAGAAGGACGGGATCGGCATCGACGTCGCGCTCGAATGGAACGATTCCTATTACGAGAACGTGCTCGCCTTCACCAACAACATCCCGCAGCGCGACGGGGGCACGCACCTCGCCGCGTTCCGCACCGCGCTGACCCGCACGCTCAACAACTACGCCGCGTCCTCGGGCCTGCTGAAGAAGGAGAAGGTCTCTCTCAGCGGCGAGGACATGCGCGAAGGACTGACCGCGATCGTTTCGGTCAAGCTGCCCGATCCCAAGTTCTCTTCGCAGACCAAGGACAAGCTGGTCAGCTCCGAAGTCCGCTCTCCGCTGGAGAGCCTGATGGGCGACAAGATGACCGAGTGGCTGGAGGAAAACCCCAACCACGCCAAGACCATCGTCCAGAAGATCGTCGATGCCGCCGCCGCACGCGAAGCCGCACGGCGCGCGCGCGAAATGAGCCGCAAGGGCGCGATGAGTGTCGCCAGCCTGCCCGGCAAGCTCGCCGACTGCCAGGAACGCGATCCTGC
>CATMOC010000474.1 GCA_950071955.1 uncultured Mesorhizobium sp.
TTGACGGGCGGCGATCCACTGGCAGACGATCGTGCCCATCGAATGCCCGACCAGATGCGCGCGTTCGACGCCGAGCGCTGCCATAGCCTTCACGGCCGCCGCTGCGATCGCGTCGATCGTAAGCGGTTCGAGCGGGCGCGGCGACCGCCCCGAGCCTGGCATGTCGAGGCGGATGACGCGGAAGCTCGACAGGGCCGCCATCTGCGGCTGGAACATGTTCGAGGTGCCGCCGAGGCCATGGATCATGACGACCGGGGCGCCCTGCCCCTGGACCTCCGCCACGATCGGCCCGACCTGCGCCGTTGTCATGCCGTCCGCTCCGAGACACGGTTCTCCAGCGCGCCGATACCGTCGATTTCGACGCGCATGAAGTCCCCCGACCGGAGGTACTTCGGCGGATCGAAGCCGATGCCGACGCCGACCGGCGTGCCGGTCGCGATGATGTCTCCGGGCTTCAGCGTGATGCCTTGCGAAATCGTGGCGATGATGGTGGGTATGTCGAAGATCAGCATCGAGACCTTCGCATTCTGCCGCATCTCGCCGTTCACGAAGCAGCGGACGGATGCGCGTTCGAGGTCGAACTCGTCCCTGGTGACGGCCCAAGGCCCCATGGGGCAGAACGTGTCCTGCGACTTGCCGATGAGCCATTGGCTGTATCGGCCTTGCAGGTCGCGCGCGGTCACGTCGTTGACGATCGTGTAGCCCCAGACGTGGTCGAGGGCGTTTTCGCGGGCAATCCCCCGTCCGCCCTTGCCGATGATCACGGCGAGTTCCGCCTCGTAGTCGATAGCAACGGAAACCTGCGGGTCGATCACCACGTCGGCGCCGGTCGGCACGACCGATTCCGGCACCTTGGAAAAGATGATCGGATGCTTCGGGACCGCCCCGCCGGAAGCGCTGGAATCGAAGCCGCTCAAGGCGAATTCGTGGGCGTGTTCGAAGTAGTTCTTGCCCACGCAGAAGATGTTGCGCGCGGGCAGCGGGATCGGCGCCTCCAGCGTCACGGCATCGAGCGGAATTGGCGACAGGGTGCGCGGGGTGCCGGTGCCGTTGCGTTCGATGAGGGCGACGATGCCGCGGCTGGCCTGTTCGGCAGAGAGGCTGAACGGCGTGACGATGCGTGCATCCGGATCAACCACGCCGACGCGGCGCTCGCCCGCGATGGTAAACGTCGCGACCTTCATGCACCTCTTCCTCCCTGTACCAATATTGAACCATTCGGCTCTTATTGAGGACACGCTAGCGGGAATTGGTTCACCTGGCAAGCGTCGTTCTTGCTGGAGCAGGCGGAACGACAGGTTTGGCCCATCCCTGCCCTATACCTGCTTTTTGACCGTCACCGCTCGCGCGCCGTCTGGACGGCCCCCACGTGGGGCTGTTAGGAATGGCTCACAATAGGATCAAGGATTGGTCAGCCGCATGCCCAGGATGGTTGCCGACGACATCGCCGTTGCGCTGAGGGATCGGATCACGTCCGGAGAATGGTCGTCGCTCGGGCGCCTTCCCCCGGAACGGGACCTGGCCGCAGAATTCGGCGTGGCCCGTAACACCGTGCGCCGTGCGTTCGATTCGCTGCAGCGCGACGGCACCGTGATCCGCCAGGTGGGTCGAGGCACGTTCGTGGCGCGCGAAAATGCCAACACGATGGCTGCCACCATCGCCCGGATGGAAGGAACAAGCCCGGCAGACATGATGGAGATCCGCCAGCTTCTGGAACCGGCCGCGGCGGCGTTCGCGGCGACGAACGCCAGCGCCGGTGATCTCGACGCCGTGAGGGAAGCGCACGAAGCGGCTTGCGCGGCGGGCGAAATGCCCGATTTCGAGCAGTGGGACGCGGAGTTCCATCACCGTATCTTCTCCTGCAGCCGCAACGAGTTCCTCAAGGAGATCCACAATCTGATGCGCATCTTGCGCAATCAGGCGCCATGGTTCGACATGAAGAAGCGGTCCTTTTCCGAGACCCGGCGGCGCATCTATTGCGAGGAACACGGCGCTGTGCTCGCGGCCCTTCTCAGCCGCGACCCCGACGGTGCGCGCAAGGCGATGCTCGCCCACCTGCGCACGGTGGAAAGGAACATGCTCGGCCGGTGATGATGCGCCAATGCGGCTGTGCATGGACCGCGATGGTGATCGTTGCTTGGTACGTGGCGGGGCCGTCGTCCGCGCACCCTCATCTTCGACGCGATTGCCGCAGTGGTGACCGGCGGCATCGGCATCATGACCGGCAATGGCTCAGCTGACCGCGCACCGGGCGGATCTTCTTTCTCGCGTTCTCCACAACGGCATGAACATCCCGGACATGGCGATCAAGTCCGGTTCATCGGCCAAGGAGCCATCATCGTGGCAGTGCTGACGATCGCGGCTCGTGGAGTCAGAGACGGCTGCGGACCCGGCTATTGTCCCGAGGTCGATCGCAGAAGCGTCTCGCGCGCCGATGCAAGATGGGCGCGGCAGGCGAGTTCGACGATGGCGACGTTGCGGCTGACGAGCGCGTCGATGTAGGTGAGGTGCTCCTTGATCGCGACTTCGTTGCGCTGGCGCTCGTCCTGCTTGTTCCACTGGTAGTGGTAGTGGAAGATGACCGTGATGATGTCGTAGAAGCTGTCAATGAAGCGGTTCGGCGCGGCCGAACTGATGAAGCGGTGGAACCGGCTGTCGAGGTCGGAGAAGTCGTGGTAGCGGGTATCGATGAGGTCGAGCAGCTGCAGGTGTTCGAGCCGTAGCGCCTCGAGCTGGCGCCAGAAGGGGGAGGTTTCCGGAAGTGCGGCCAGGGCGCGCGCGGACCGGAGCTCGAACATCTCGCGGATCTCGAACAGTTCCAGCGAGAAGCTGCGCGTGAAGCCCTTGAAGACCCAGCCCGCGTTCGGACGTTTCTCGATCAGCCCGAAGCGCTGGAAGCGGTTTAGGAACTCGCGGATCCCGGTTGTCGCGACGCCGAACTTGCGCGCCAGTTCGAGTTCGTTGAGGGCCGTGCCGGGGCGCGCGTTGTCGCGCAGCATCCACTCCATGAACCGTTCCTCCACTTGCGCGGCCATGGGAACGGTCTCGGAGTGCGGATAGGGCTGGAGCCCGCCGTCGGCCGGATGAACGTTGCGAACGCGGCCGCTGCCGCTCACGATGCCGCCTTCCCTGAGCGCGGCGATCACCTTTCGCACCGTCGTGCGGCTCACGCCGAGCTGCGCGGCGAGCGCGCTCTCGGAGAGCAGCGCCGTTCCCTCGTCCTGCTCCCCGATCAGCGCAAGCGCGTCATTGAAGGCCTTCTTGAAGACGGTGTCTGTTTTCACGCACGGTTCTCCATACAACCTTCTTGGTATTTTAAACCATAAAAAACAAGTTGACGAGCACCATCGATCGGTTTTTTCTCTATAAGAAACTGATCTGGGGAGGGCTAGTTGGCGGATACGACGAGAGGACCGGTCATGGAGACCGGTTCCGGCGCCAGCGGCGCCCACGCGCACCGGCCGACCGCGCTTTCGCTCGGACTGCGGCTGCTCAACGTCGGACCGCTCCTCATCCTGCTCCTTCTCGTCCTGGTCGTCAGCGCCCTGACGCCCAACTTCCTCAAGCCCGGAAACCTCGGCAACATCCTCGCGCAGACGGCCGTCATCGCCATCGTGGCCATGGGCCAGCAACTGGTGATCCTTACGCGGGGCATCGACCTTTCCGTCGGCGCCAACCTCGCGCTCGCCACCGTCATGGGTGGGCTCGTCTCTCGCGTGGTGGACTCCGCGCCGCTCGTGATGTTGGCCATGCTGGCGGCC
>CATMOC010000475.1 GCA_950071955.1 uncultured Mesorhizobium sp.
CGGCCGGGCTGGTCCCAGATGTAGATGCCTTCGGCGCGGTCGACCAGCGGCCGGCGCGAACTGGCGAGATAGAAGAGGTTGGACGGTCGCGGAGCGCCTTCGGGCGCTTTGTCCGTCGTCGGTGTCGCATTCGTCAGCATGGCGCTCTTGCCTATCGGTTCAGGTAGCGGTCGAGGACGTTGGCGGTGACGCGTTCGACCATCGCGTCGCGCCGCATGAGCCCCGCGACCCATTCGCAGCTTCCGGCATGGAATACCTCACCCTCGCCGCGCTGGAAATCGACGATCATGCCGGCGCCGCGCTTCACGCGGTCGACGGAGGCATCGCTGTCGTCGCCGACCAGGGTCTGCGCGACGAACTTCGCATCCTCGTCGGAAAGGAACTGGTCGTCGGCGGGAACGTCCGTACTCTCTTCCTTCAGGGACGACATGCCGAGCGCCAGGATCCGCAATCCGTCCGGCGCGCCGCTCGTCTGCGAGGGTTCGGGCAATCCGCCGCGGATGACGTAGTCGAGCCCGTCGACCTCGTAGCCGAAGACGTGGCTCTTCTCCCCGAGCAGGTCGCCATAGTAGATGCCGGTTCCCGCGAATGCCCAGTGCTCGGGCCTGTAGACCGGAAAGCCGCGCACGCCGCGCGGCGCGCAGCCGCCCCAGCCGGCATAGAGCCCCTGCGTGGCGTTCAGTCCGAAGGTCAGGGCGCCCGGCCGGCCGACCTCGGGCGCTTCCCACGAGGTCGTGGCGCGGCTCCTCTCTTCCAGGCGGTAGACCGGGTCTTCGGCCCGCGCGCGATACTTGTAACAGGTCTGGCGCCGCCCCTCGTCCTCCAGCCGCGTCTGCCACATGAAGTTGCCGGCGAAACGCGCAACCCGCCCTCCCCGCTCGACGTAACCGTCGACGGCGTCGCGCATCTCCCATGTCCAGTACTCGTCATGCCCGACGAAGACGACGCAGTCGTAGCCGTCGAGGATCTCCGGATCGAAGTGAAGCTCGTGCTGGCTCGCCAGATCGATGGCGTAGCCCGCCCGCTCCGCCCAGCGGAAGAAATGGCTGTCGTAGCTTGCCCAGCCGGAGGAGGCATACTTGCGCGAATGGCCGTTGGCGAAGGCCCATTCCATGTGCGGATAGCGCGGCGCGGTCGCCGGCGGGAGTTGGAACTCGAGGGGCACGCGCGGAGCGTCCGCGGGCAGCACGACGAAGCCGCGGCAGAACGGACGCTCGATGCTCACCGTCGGCGCATACATGTCGCGGTTCGGCCCGGTGATGCCTTGGTAGTGGTTTGACCCGCCCCAGGTATTGTAGGCCGTCCAGGTGCCGGTCGCGGCGACCTGGAGGACGCGGCCCGGCCTGCGGCCCGGCTCCGGCCGCAGGATGAAGAGATGATGGCAGCGGATCGGCGCACCGTTTCGTGCTTCCGCCGTAAGCGTGATGCGGTAGGCGCCGGAGGGCCACTCGCGCGGCACCTCGAACGCGAAGCTCGCGTCCCAGCCGCAGCCCTCGACGGAGCACTGGTCCGGTGTGTCCTGCCAACGTGATCGGATGTCTTCGCGAGAGAACACGGGCGTCTCCGTTCCTCCGTCGCGCGTGATCTCGATCGCGAAGCTCGGCGCGGTGGACGACACGTGCAGTCGGACACTGTCGCCGGCGGCGTATGAGTAGTGGTCCGTGTAGCACCAGATCTCGCCGCGCTCGCCATCCATGCCCGGCCATTCGTACCTGTTGCCGTTGACCGCCTCGCGGCGCTCCTCGGGCGTTAGGCCGTAGTCGGGGAAGGAATTGCTGGGCGGCATTGCGGTCGGTCATCCAGGCTGTCGAGACCCCGGGGCGGCAGGTGCGGCTGCGCTTCTCCCCGAGCGCGGCGACAATATCCGACGACGGGTCGAGCCTCCACTGGAATGCAGCCGGTCATGATCGAAATCCGGCGGCGATCGAATCGCATGCTACCAACCTTGCCGATCGCCAACTCCCCCTTCCGCCCCATTCATCCGCGACAATTGCTTGAAGGTCGCCGATGATTGGAACGGCGCAGAACGCATCGCGGGGACCGCGAGCCACGAAAAGCGATCGATAAGCCTTGCTCGCCTGCGACACTTCGCCGATTCGAAGTCTGTCATGAATGAAGGCAATCTCCGTGCCGCGAGCCCCGGCCCTTCGAGAGATTGCCTTGCCATCCACCGTCGGCACAGTGATAGGACCGGTGTATTGGGGTGAACGTCACCGGAATTCGGGAAATTTCGATAATCGATTGCTTGAAACTCTCCGGCAGATCGAACATAGAGCCCGCACTTTCTCATTTTGAAGAATGGAATGGCCGATATGTCCCTGGTGGCCTCCCACCTGCAGCGCCTCGAAGCAGAATCCATCCACATCATGCGTGAGGTGGCCGCGACAATGTCGAAGCCGGTCATGCTCTATTCGATCGGCAAGGATTCGGCCGTCATGCTGCACCTTGCCATGAAGGCCTTCTATCCGGGCAAACCGCCCTTCCCGCTTCTCCACGTCGACACGACCTGGAAGTTCAGCGAGATGATCGCCTTCCGGGATCGCATGGCTGCGGAACTCGGCTTCGATCTGCTCGTGCACATCAACGAGGAAGGCGTCAGGGAAGGCATCGGTCCGTTCTCGCACGGTTCCAACACCCACACGCACATCATGAAGACGGTCGCGCTTCGCCAGGCGCTCGACAAGTACGGCTTCGACGCGGCGTTCGGCGGAGCACGGCGCGACGAGGAGAAGAGCCGAGCCAAGGAACGTATCTTCTCCTTCCGCGATTCGCAGCACGGCTGGGACCCGAAGAACCAGCGGCCGGAGATGTGGAACATCTACAACACGCGCGTCGCCGCCGGTGAATCCATCCGCGTGTTTCCGCTGTCCAACTGGACCGAGCTCGACATCTGGCAGTACATTCTGCAGGAGAACATCCCGATCGTTCCCCTCTACTTCGCGAAAGAGCGCCCGGTCGTCGAACGGGACGGCATGCTGATCATGGTCAACGACGACCGGATGAAGCTCCTGCCGGGCGAGACGGTGCAGAGCCGTAAGGTCCGGTTCCGGACGCTGGGCTGCTATCCGCTGACCGGCGCGATCGATTCCGACGCCGAGACGCTGGAGGAGATCGTGGAGGAGATGCTGGTTGCCCGCACCTCCGAGCGGCAGGGCCGGATGATCGACCGCGACGAGTCCGGATCGATGGAAAAGAAGAAGCGCGAGGGTTATTTCTGATGAACGACAGCGCCACGCTGGCCGCCGAGGTTCCTTCAGAGCTTCGCGCCTATCTCGCCGAACAGGAGAACAAGTCGCTCCTGCGTTTCCTTACCTGCGGATCGGTCGACGACGGCAAGTCGACGCTAATCGGACGGCTGCTCTACGACACGAAGCTGATCTTCGAGGACCAGCTTGCCGCGCTCGAGAAAGATTCCAGGAAGCACGGCACGACCGGCGAGGACATCGATTTCGCGCTGCTGGTCGACGGGCTCGAGGCGGAACGCGAGCAGGGCATCACGATCGACGTCGCCTATCGCTTCTTCGCGACGGCGAAGCGCAAGTTCATCGTCGCGGACACGCCCGGCCACGAGCAGTACACGCGCAACATGGCAACCGGCGCCTCGACCGCCGATCTGGCAATCGTGCTCGTCGATGCCCGCAGCGGCATCCTGCGCCAGACGCGGCGGCATTCCTTCATCGCCTCGCTGCTCGGCATCCGCCAGATCGTACTCGCAGTGAACAAGATCGACCTCGTCGGCTACGACCAGGAGGTATTCGACC
>CATMOC010000476.1 GCA_950071955.1 uncultured Mesorhizobium sp.
AAATGTGATCTCGGACGAACGCGGGTTGCCGTTAAAGAGGGAGATGAACCCGTGGCCGTCTTTGATCCGCGCATAGCCGTCAACAGCGCCAGGCTGGACCTGCTCGCCGAAAGGCTCAGTGGCATTCACATAGTCAAAGTTATCTTTGGCCCAGCGCAGCCACTTCTGGTAGAACTCCACATAGCGGGGAACCAAGTCAGTCTCGTAAGGCAGGATCGTCGGCATGACCGATCCGGCGAGTGAGCCTGGCCTGCGTCACGCGCTTCACCGTCCAACCGGGATTGCGCCGCTCAACGAGCACGATGCGGTCCCCGCGCTGGACATGCCCCGGATCCAGCACGCGGAAGTACCAGCCCGTCCGGAGCGTCTTCTGAAACAGGAAAGCCATGCGCTCGTCACCCGTATGGGCACTGAGTTTCCAGCACGGCTGTCGCCCCTGGCTGACCTGCACGGTGGCCGTGCCCAGCGAAAGGATGTCCCCGATGCAGAGGTTGTCCTCGGTCAGGCCCAAGGTGGAGACGTTCTCGCCGAAACCGCCCGGCACGAGATCCTCTCGCCCGAGTTCGGTCCGCCAAGCGGGATAGTGATCCCCGGGATAGTGGTGGATCGCCTTCTCGGGCCCTCCATGCACCGCGAGATCCGCCTGCGCGTCGCGGACGAAGCCGGTCCAAGTGATCTCCAGCCTGTCCGGTGTCGCATGCTTGCCGATCGCCGACGCCGGTCTGCCCGGCCAGCGCTCCTCGACCGTGCCGATGAAGAGACCGTCGATCGTGGCGGAGAGTGGCGACTCGGTCACCTTGTTCACGCGGCGTCCAGAGCCTGGATCGCGTCGATCTCCTGCTTCTTTGCCCTCGCCTCGACCGCCAGGTCGTAGGAGGCCTGCATCGAAAGCCAGAAATCGGGTGTCGTCCCGAGCAACTTCGCCAGCCGCAGGGCCGTGTCGGGCGTGACGGGTGTGCTCTCGGCCACGAGACGTTCGATGCGTGTGCGGGGAACGTTCAGCCGCTTCGCGACGCCATAGGGCTTCAGGCCAAGCGGCTTCAGGAATTCTTCGCGAAGTATCTCCCCGGGGTGGATGGGGGGATCGAAATGCACGATTCTAGATCGTTCCGGCATAGCGTCCTCTCAGTGATAGTCGACGATTTCCACATCCTCGACATTGCCTGCCAACCACCGGAAGCAGATCCGGAACTGGTCGTTGATCCGGATGGAATACTGCCCCTTGCGATCCCCTTTCAGGGCCTCGAGCCGGTTGCCCGGCGGGGTCAAGAGGTCTTCGAGTGCCTTGGCATTGTCCAGCATGAAGAGTTTTCGTCGTGTCGATGCGACGAGATCGGACGGGAACCCCTTCGGCGCCCGCGAGGCGATGATCGCCTCTATCCGCTTGTCGCGCACCGAACGGATCATTCCAAGCTCCTCAAAGTATCATGTCACGATACGAACTCGGAGTCAATAAGAACGTATCATCTTACGATACGTTCAAGGATGCAAAAGCGCACCCTTCGCGGCCTTCCCGGCCACATACACCTCCCTCACAGCGCGATCGTCCCCCAGCGTCTGCAGCAGGAAAAGCTCCTGCGCCAGCGTCGTCACCGTCTCCATTCGCACCTTCATCGCCGGCGTGGCGGAAGCATCCAGCACCACGATGTCGGCATCGGTCCCCGGCTCCAGCGTGCCGGCGCGGTCGGCAATCGACAGCGCCTCGGCGTTGCCGCGCGTCAGCTGCCAGAAGCTTTGCAGCGGGTTCAGCTTCTCGCCCTGCAGCGCGACCACCTTGTAGGCTTCGTCCATGGTGCGCAGCATGGAATAGTTAGTGCCGCCGCCGACGTCGGTGGCCGACGCGACCCGGAGCGGCTTCCCGCGCCGCCGGTAGCGGTGGTAGTCGAACAGGCCCGAGCCGAGGAAGAGGTTCGAGGTCGGGCAGAACACCGCGACCGAGCCGCTCTCCGACATGGCGTCCGCCTCGCGCTCGGACAAATGGATGCAGTGGCCGAACAGGCTGTTGCCCCCCAACAGCCCGTAGCGGGCATAGATGTCGGTGTAGTCCTTCGCCTGCGGATAGAGCTCTTCCGCCCAGCGGATTTCGGCGTGGTTTTCCGAAAGGTGCGTCTGCACGTGGCAGTCGGGATGCTCCGCGGTCAGTGCGCCGGCCATCTCCATCTGCTCGGGGGTAGAGGTGATCGCGAAGCGCGGCGTGATGGCATAGAGCTGCCTGCCCCTGCCGTGCCACTCGGCGATCAGCGCCTTCGTGTCGTCGTAACCCGTCTGCGGCGTGTCGCGCAGCGCTTCCGGCGCGTTGCGGTCCATCATCACCTTGCCGGCGATGTTGAGCATGTTGCGGGCGTGGCTCTCCTCGAAGAAGGCTTCCGCGGAGGCCTTGTGCACCGAGCAGTAGGCGGCGACCGTCGTGGTGCCCTGGCGCACAGCCTCATCGAGGAACAGCCGCGCGACGCGGCGCCCGTGCTGCGCGTCGGCGAATTTCGACTCCTCTGGAAAGGTGTAGTCGTTCAGCCAGTCGAGCAGTTCGGCGCCGTAGGAGGCGATCACCTGCATCTGCGGGAAATGGACGTGAGCGTCGATGAAGCCGGGCAGGATCAGATGCGGCCGGTGATCGGCGATCTCGACAACCCCGCCAGCCTGCGTCCGCACGACGGCAAAATCGCCGACTGCGACGATCTTGCCATCGCGCACCAGCACCGCGCCGTCCTCCTCGTAGAGACAGGACTCGAGATCGTCGACGGATTCCGGTTCGCGGCGGAAGGACAGGATGCGTCCGCGGATGAGGAGCGAGGTCATCGAGATGATGCCTCGCCATACCCCTCATCCGTCTCGGCGCTTCGCGCCGATCCACCTTCTCCCACAAGGGGAGAAGGGGAGATCCGCGCTGGCACCTCGCGGCGGCGATGACTTCGACGATGAGGCACGATGGCTGCGCGTTCTTCCTTCTCCCTTTGTGGGAGAAGGTGGCCTCGCGAAGCGAGGTCGGATGAGGGGCCTCCGGGCGAATACCAGGCGATCAATTTCCCCGCGCCTCTTCGAACCACGCCACGATCAGCGCCCGCTCGTCCGGAGTCACGCCGGTGAGATTCCCCGGAGGCATGGCGTGGCTGCGCCCGGCCTGGAGGTAGATCTCGCGGGCATGGGCGGCGATCGTCTCGTCCGTGTCGAGCCGCACGCTCTTCGGCGCCATATGGATGCCCTCCCATGCGGGTTCGGCGGCGTGGCACATGGAGCAGCGCCCCATCACCGTGTCGCGCACCGCATCGAAATGCGCCGAGGCGAGGAAAGGCCCCGAACCGGCCGCCGCGCGATCCTCGCCCGTCAGCACCTTCGGCACGGTCGAGAGCCACATGATCACGACGAACAGGATGGCCGCGATAAGCCAGGTCCAGGTCGGGTTTCCCTTCCGCGCATGCACGGTGTTGAAATAGTGCCGGATCACCACCCCCATCAGGAACACCAGCACCGCGATCACCCAGTTGAACTGGGTGGCGAAGGCCAGCGGGTAGTGGTTCGACAGCATCAGGAACAGCACCGGCAGCGTCAGGTAGTTGTTGTGCAGCGAGCGGGTCTTGGCGATGCGGCCGTACTTCGGGTCGGGCTTGCGGCCCGCGATGAGGTCGGCAACGACGATCTTCTGATTGGGGATGATGACCAGAAACACGTTGGCAGACATGATCGTCGCGGTGAACGCCCCCAGATGCAGCAGTGCCGCGCGGCCCGTAAATATCTGCGTATAGCCCCACGCCATACCCACAA
>CATMOC010000477.1 GCA_950071955.1 uncultured Mesorhizobium sp.
GGCAGTACCCCTGCTGGGGGCTGCGGGAGGCAGTACCCCTGCTGGGGGCTGCGGGAGGCAGTACCCCTGCTGGGAGCTGCGGGAGGCCCGGCCCGGCTCCGAGATCCCGAAGCGGCGGCAAAGACGGCAGGGTGGCGACGGTGGGGATGGGCGGCGCCCGGTCAGAGCTTCGCGGCGCCGCTGCCGACGCGCTCGATGATCGTCGCGGCGCCCATGCCGGAGGCGACGCTGGCCCGGGCGATCAGGCTGTGGCCGGATCTCCTCTTCCTGCACGGCTGGGGCATGACCGAGATATCGCCGCTCGGCATGCTCATGCCGTTCGAATGGCGCGACCCGAAGACGGCCGGCGACCGCATGCGCTCCTGCGGCATGCCGGTCTACAACGAGGAGGCGCGCATCGTGGCGCCCGACGGACGGGAATGCGCTCCCGGCGAGGTGGGCGAACTGGTCGTGCGCGGGCCCATGGTCATGAAGGAATACTGGAATCTCCCCGACGAGACGGCGCAGGCACTGCGCGATGGCTGGATGCACAGCGGCGACGCCGCCTATGTCGACGAGGACGGCTTCTTCTACATCGTCGACCGCATCAAGGACATGATCATCACCGGTGGCGAGAACGTCTATTCCCTCGAGGTCGAGAACGTGATCGGCCAGATGGCCGGCGTGAAGCAGGTCGCCGTCATCGGTGTCCCGGACCCCTTCTGGGGCGAGACGGTGCATGCCGTCGTCATCGCCGACGACGGCGCAGCCCTCGACCCGGACGCGGTGATCGATTTCTGCAAGGACCGGATCGCGCGCTACAAGAGCCCGCGCTCGGTCGAATTTCGCGACGCCCTGCCCGTCACCGGTGCCGGCAAGATATCCAAGAAACAGCTGCGCGAGGAATTCGTCGGCCGCGCCGCCTCATCGTCAGAACCGGGAGACCGCGCATGAACATCGTCCCACCGAAGCTCGAATTCGTCTTCCGCATCCGGCTGAAGCTCGGCATCCGCCAGAAGATCGGCGAACTGCCGTCGGGCGGCATACGGGGATTCGTGTCGGCGGCCGGCGGCGAGATCGAAGGTCCGCGCCTCAATGGCCGAGTGGTGCCCAACTCGGGCGGCGACTGGGCGCTCTATCGCCCGGACGACACCGTGGCATTCACCGCACACTACATGCTGGAGGCCGACGACGGCACACAGATCTACATGCGCAACACGGGCTATCGCCACGCCCCGCCGGAGACGGCGCGAAAGATGGAGGCGCTCGAACCCGTCGGCCCGGACGAATACTACATGCGGCTCGCCCCGACCTTCGACACGCCGCGCGGTCCGCACGACTGGCTGACGCGAACCGTCATCGTCGGCCGCGCCGAACGCCACGCGGATCACTCCGTCTTCGACTATTTCGCCGTGCTGTAGCGGCAGGCTTCCGGCCACCCCGCCCGGCGGAGAAAGCGCTTTACTCCAAACTACTAAACATGTTTAATAATCCTGCCAGGCCGGATGCGATATTCCGGCACGGGCAATGTCGTTCACCAGTCACGGGAGGAGTACGGTGAAAAGACTTTCCATCATGCTGGCGGCAATGGCCGTCAGCACCGTCGCCTATGCGCAAACGGAAGTTCTACGCGTCGCGCATCAGTTCCCGCCCGCCCACTACATGGCCAAGGCGCTCGATGCGTGGGGCGAGGAAATCGAAAAGAACTCCGGGGGCGGCATCGACGTCCAGATGTTCCCGGCCGCGCAGGCCTACAAGCCGAACCAGGTCTATCCGGCCGTCGTGCGCGGACAGATCGAAGCCGGCTTCCAGGTTTCCATCCAGTGGGGCAGCACGCTTCCAGACATGAGCGCGCTGCTGATCCCCTTCATCCTGTCCGGTACCGAGCGGGGCAAGGCCTTCCCCGATTCGGAGGCCGCGCGGATGCTCGACGAGGAACTCGCCAAGGCGGGCGTCCACAACATGGTGTGGATCTTCCTCGGCAACGCAAACTTGATCTCGTCGAACAGCAAGCCCTTGGTCCATCTTGAGGATTTCAAGGACGTAAAGCTGCGCGGCGGCGGCAAGATCTTCGATTCGGGTTTCGTGGCCGCCGGCGCAAGCACGGTCATCATGTCCGCGGCCGAGGTCTACCAGGCGCTCGACACCGGCATCGTCGATGCGGCGAGCGGCGATTTCATCGGCTCGTTCGAGCGCAAGTACTACGAGGTGCAGAAGTACGGGACGGTGAACCGGCTGAACTGCGTCTTCGGCAACGTCGTCGCGAACCAGGCATGGTGGGACGGCCTGTCGGAGGAGAACCGCAAGGTCATCGAGGAAGCCAGCGCCAATCTCGAGGCGCGCCTGTTCGAGGACTACGAAAAGAACTACCAGCACGCCTACGAGAATATGAAGGACCGCATGACGCTTCACATCCAGACGGATGAGGAAGCAAAGGAGTGGGAAGACTTCATGAAGCCCGCCGGCAAGGAGGAGTTCCTCAAGCAGGCCTCTCCCAACGGTGTCAAGCTCGTCGAACTCCTCGAGAAACTCTAGGGCGTCATGCTCGCGGTCATCGATGTCTGGCTGGGGCGGCTCCTTGCATTGGGAGCCGCCCTCTCCGCCTTGCTCATGATCTTCTGCGCCGGCTCGCTCGGCTACGGCATCCTCGTGCGCCTGACCACCGGCGCCTCGTCCATCTGGCCGATCGACATGGCCGGACACACGCTGGTCTACATCGTCATGCTCGCCGCGGCAGAGGCATTCCGGCGCAATGAGCACATCGGCGTCGACCTCCTGACCGCCAGGCTGCCGCCGCGCGGTCGCGCCATCGCCGACCGCTGGGCCGCCCTCGTGGTGCTCGTCACCGCGGCGGTGCTCCTGTGGACGGGCATCGACATGGTGCAATTCTCGCGCGCCATCAATCTCCACACGTCCGACTACGTCGAACTGCCTCTCCATATCGTCCAGGCAGCCATGCCGGTCGGCGCGTTCATGCTGGCGCTCGCGGCCGCGCGGCGACTTTTCGGACCGCCCCCGGCGCAGGAGGAGGAGCCGTGATCCTCGCGGTCCTTTTCCTCGGAACGCTGCTCCTGCTCTTCACCGGCGTGCCGATCTTCGCCGGGCTGGCGCTCAGCGCCATCGTCGCGAGCTACATCGCGCACGGCTCGCTGATGGGGCTTGCCGACATTTTCGTGGGCGAGATCGACAGCTACCTCCTGGTCGCCATCCCCCTCTTCGCCTTCATGGCGAACATCATGATACGGACCCGGGTCGTCGACGACCTCTTCCGTTTCGCCGATACGTTGACCCGCCATCTGCCCGGCGGCCTCGGCGTCGCGACCATCCTGTCCTGCACCATCTTCGCGGCCATCAGCGGCTCGTCGGTGGCGACCGCCCTGACGATCGGCGCGGTTGCCGTCCCGCAGATGCAGAAGTACGGCTATGCGACCGCACGCGCCTCCGGCGCGGTCGCCGGCGGTGGCACGCTCGGCATTCTCATTCCGCCATCGGGGCCGATGATCCTCTACGCGGCGGTCTCGAACGCCTCCGTCGGCGCGCTGTTCATCGCCGGCATCCTGCCGGGCCTGCTACTGGCGGTCGCCTTCGCGGTCTACGTCTCCGTTTCGTCCAGGTTTTCGACGCAGGAACAAACCCGGCCCCGCGCAGGACTGCCGGAGATCGTAGCCACAGCGCGGTCGGCGATAGCGCCCCTCCTGCTCCCCGTCGCGGTCCTGGGCGGCATCTACTCCGGCTACTTCACCGTCAGCGAAGCGGCAGCCGTCGGCGTCATCG
>CATMOC010000478.1 GCA_950071955.1 uncultured Mesorhizobium sp.
CCGCACCGGTGGTAGTGGCAGCGAAACGCCTTTCCTCGCCACCAAGCGGCGCGCCGACGACGCCCTGAAGGCATCGGGCATTCCCTTCGTTATCCTGCGGCCCGCCGTCGTGATTGGGCGTAACGCCTATGGCGGATCGGCCCTGCTGCGTGCGTTGGCCGCCTTTCCGCGCATCACGCCGCTCGTCCACGCCTCCTCCCCGATGCAGTTCGTTTCGATGGACGACCTCGTCTCGGCGATCGCGGAGTCGCTCGACAGCAGAACTCGGCCGGGAAGCGACCTCTACCTTGCCGCCGATGAAACCCTGACCTTGGCGCAGGCGGTGGCCCTTCACCGGCGCTGGCTCGGCCTGTCCGAAGCACCGGTTCTGAACGTTCCCGTACCCTTTGCCGTGGGAACCTCGCTCATTGCCGATCTGCTGGGCTGGCTCGGCTGGCGTTCGCCGCTGCGCTCCACCGCCATGCTGGTGGCCCAGGGCGGTGTTACGGGCGATTCCGAAACCGCGAACCGCAGCTTGGTGACGCTGTCCGAGACCCTTGCCGCCAATCCGGCGGGCGTCCAGGACCTCTGGTTCGCGCGGCTCTATCTCCTGAAGCCGCTCGTCTTCGGCACGCTTGCCGCCTTCTGGGTCGCGTCGGGCGCGATTGCGCTCACCGGCTGGTCGGCATCGGCGGGCCAGCTCGCTTCGGCCGGTTTCCCGCCGACGGTGGCCGCCGTCCTGACGCTGGCGACGAGCGTCGCCGATATCATGGTGGGTTTGGGCGCCATGGTGCGACGTTTCGCGTCGGCGGCCCTGAAATGCATGATCGGGCTCTCGGCCGTCTACCTGCTGGCGGCCACTGCGCTGACCCCGGAACTGTGGCTCGAACCGCTCGGCCCGCTGGTCAAGGTGTTTCCCTCGATCGTGCTCGCGCTCGTGGCGCTCGCCATCCTCGAGGAGCGGTGAGCCCTTGGAAGAGATCCTTCGCTTCGTCCATGTGGTCGGCTCCGCCGTGCTCTTCGGCACGGGAGCCGGCATCGCCTTCTTCATGGTCATGGCGCACCGCACGCGCGACGCGGCCACGGTTTCCCATGTGGCCGGAACCGTGGTGATCGCCGACGCGCTGTTCACCGCGACCGCTGTCGTCCTGCAGCCAGTCACCGGCGCCTGGCTCGCTCTCGTGGTCGGGTGGCCGCTCTCGGAGGGATGGATCGTCCTCTCCCTGGTCCTCTACGTCGTCACCGGCCTCTTCTGGCTGCCGGTGGTGTTCATCCAGCTTCGCCTGCGCGATCTCGCCCGAGGCGCCGCAAGCGCCGGGGACGCGCTGCCGCCAGCCTATTTCCGCCTCTACCGCGTGTGGTTCGCCTTCGGCTTCCCGGCTTTTCTCAGCGTTGCGGCGATCTTCTGGCTTATGCTCAACCGTCCCGCGATCGCGCTGCTCTGAGGCGTCGGGCTCAGTGCCGCCGCGCCTGCACCAGGTAGGCGTCGATCTCCGTCTCGCCCAGCCACTTCGCCGCCTCCAGCCTGTGCAGGCCTTCCACCAGCACGTGACGGGCACCATCCTTGCGAACCTGGATCGGCACCTTCATTCCGTTTTCCAGGATGTCCTCGGCCAGGACCCGCACCGTCTCCGCATGCAGCGTCTTGCGGCGCTCCGTGGGGATGTAGATCGTCTCGATCGCAACCTTCTGTATACGCAGCATCTGCCCTCGCTATCCCCTTCGCTCCGCAGAGGCGCGGCGGCGTTCGGTTCGCGGCCATGGTAAACGGAATTCGCACATTAGGCTCGTATTAACCGCGATCGGTAACAGTTCGCCCGGGTTTGGTTTTGTCCGGGTGTCCCGATGCGTAGCGTGGCCTGTGTCCTGAGTTCCGCCCTCCTTGCCGCGATCCTCGCCGGTTGCGCCAACGGACCCACGAAGTTGGCCGGCAGCGCGCCGCCGACGCTCGCCTTCGCCGCCGAGGAGCCCCGTGCCGACGAGCAGCTTGCGCCGCAAGCGGCCATGCTTCGCCCCGATCAGCTGCCGATCCCGGTCGGTGGGCTTGCCGGCCGCACCATCAGGGTGGAGCGCGTCTCCGATATACGCCTCGGCCCCCGGGAGATCGTGCTGACCTTCGACGACGGACCGATGCCCGGCAAGACCGAAAAGATCCTGCGCGCGCTCGACGACTACGGAGTGAAGGCCACCTTCCTGATGGTCGGCCAGATGGCGAACGCCTATCCCGCCATCGCCCGCAAGGTCGCCGAGCGCGGCCACACCGTCGGCACCCACACCCAGAACCATTCCAACCTCGCCAGCCTCGGCAGCGCCAGCGCGATGGCGCAGATTCTCGCCGGTCAGAACAGCGTCGCGGCGGCGCTGAAGCCGGCCGGGCTGCGGCCCGCGCCGTTCTTCCGCTTCCCATATCTCGCCGAGACCGCGGCCCTGCGGGCGAGCCTCGCCGCGCGGAACGTGGTGGTGATCGACGCAGACATCGATTCCAAGGACTACTTCAAGTCGGGCTCCGAACCGCTTCGGGCAAGGGCCCTGTCGCGCATCACCGCGCGCGGCTCCGGCATCGTGCTGTTTCACGACATCCATGCCCGCACCGTCGCGATGCTGCCCGCCCTGCTCGCCGATCTGAAGGCACGCGGCTACAAGGTCGTGCATCTCGTTCCCGGACGCGGCGGCGGCGGTCTCCTCCTCGCGGGCGCGCCGGCCGAACCGCCGGCATGAGGGAAACGGAAACCAGTTCGGCCGACGATGCTTGACGCCGGCCTTCCGCCGGGATTTCCTGTCCCGGCCGGGCTCACCCGCGCGACGTTTTGGGGGGAATGAAATGCTGCGACATTGGCTTTCGGCCGGGCTTTGGGCCGGAGTGACTCTCGTTCCCGTGCATGCCGAGGAACCCTCGGTCGAGGCGGGGTTGCGCATCTCGAACATCGGAGGATGCCACGACTGCCACACGCAGGGTTTCGCCGAATCGGGCGGAAAGCTGGACCCCGCCGTGGCGCTGAAGGGCAGCACCGTCGGGTTCATGGGCCCCTGGGGCACCACCTATCCGTCCAACCTGCGCCGCACCGTCGAACCGATGTCGGAGGACGCATTCGTCGACTTCGCCGGGAAGCTCGAAACCAGGCCGCCCATGCCCTGGTTCAATCTCCACCACATGACCGACATGGAACTGCGGTCGCTCTACCGCTACATCAAATCGCTCGGCGAGCCGGGCGAGCCGGCTCCCGATTACGTCGCGCCGGGCGAGATGCCGAAGACGCCCTATATCGTCTTCGCCCCGCCGCAGATGCCAGGATAAGACCGGCCGATCAGTCCTGGCGCAGCGCCGTGAGCAGCGCATGCGCCGCCACCATGTCGCGCTGCCTGCCGCGTCGGGCGGCGGCGGCTTCCGCGTCCTCGCCCCAGTGCTCGATGGTCCAGTCCTCGTCGACATGGGCGGCCTTCCAGGCTTGCTCGACGTTGATCTCGCCGGCATCGACGGCGAGGGCCAGCAGCGCCGATCCGGTGAGCGTCGTCATGACGTGCAGGCAGGCGAGCCGGAACGGTTCGGCCGCCATGCGAAGATGTACCCCAATGGCGGCTATCGCCTCGCGCGGCTGCTCCACATGGATGACCCCTTCGGCCAGGTACAGCCGCGCGCCGAGACCGTTGCGCGCCCAGTCGAGCACCGGATCCCACGCCTCCGACTGCAGCGCCACGAGACGCTCCGGCCCTGCGGCGCGGTAGCAGAGAAGGTCCGACGAGGCGTAGCGGAGGATGTCCTCCAGGACCGCATCC
>CATMOC010000479.1 GCA_950071955.1 uncultured Mesorhizobium sp.
GGGAACCGCGCGTTTCATTGAAGAAGCCATGGCATTTCCAAATACCGCCCACTTCAAAAAAAGGAAGTAACCTTGATCTGCGTCAAGGAGAGGTCCTGCGAGGAAGTCCAGACAGGATGCCAGTTGGCGGGAACCGGAGAACGATGTGAGTCGCACCAGCCTGCTTGGCCTGCTCTGCGCAGTGACCCGCGCCCTCGCGCTGGTCACCGTGGTGCTCGTCATCGGGTTCGGAACGTCGCCGCACGCCCACGGCATCGTGGTTGGCGACGCGGTGACTCACACGGGCATCCTTGTCGACGTGGGCCATGACGGCTCGCACCAGGACGTCGGAGTTCATCCCCCTTCGGCGACACATTGCGGGAGTGGGGTCATCTGCGTCGCGGCCCTTCCATTGGCGCCTGTGCTCCTGCCGGCACCCGAGACGAGTCTCGTTCGTTTCGCGATCGTCGATTCCGCCGCAGCGTCATCTCCGACTTTCGGGCTCCTGCGGCCTCCCCGTCGCGGTTAGAACCACGCGCGTCAGATTGTCGTCCAGTCTGGGGCCTGACCTCTCGACACGACGGATCCTCAGCGGTCTCACTGCGTGAAACGTCACGCCTGGTAGTGTCGACGCTTCAGACCTTCAGGCGACAGACGAAATCACGCCGCCCGTCAGCGGTCGCAGCGAAGACGCTAACCCCTGCAGATTCAACTATCGACAGCTCTGTCCCCAAGCAGCTGATTGCACCAGCTACCTGGCCCGCAGAGTCACCGAACCATACACGAGGAACCAGACATGAAGACGATAGCTACCCTTGCAGCCGCGCTGAGCCTCTCGATTGCCGCTGCAGGCCATGCCGCTGCCGACAGCGATCATGGTCATGGCAGCGGGCCGCTGGCGAAAGACAGCAGACCCTCCGTCGGCCAGGGCGAGATGATGCAGGATATGATGCGGATGATGGTACAGATGCATGGTCAGATGACGGGCGCCTGTCCAGGCAGCGGCGTGTCGATGATGGACGGCGACATGATGCGCATGATGATGGGGCCGGGCATGATGGGCGACGGCATGGCCGGAGAGCCCGAGCCCGAAGCTGCGCGCGAGGCGATGCTGGCCCGTCTTGCCGAATTCGATGCCGATAGCGACGGGACCATGTCGCTGACGGAATTCGAGGCTCTACACGCGGCGATGATCCGCGAAACCACAGTGGACCGGTTCCAGCATCTCGACGCCGACGGCGACGGAAGGATCACCGAGACCGAGATGGGCGCACCCGCTCGGCGGATGGAGATGCGGCGCGGGATGCCCGGAGCCTCGGACATGATGGACGGGCGGATGCCGTCCGACAACTGACACCGTCACGACCCGGTCCCGACCCGGCTGGACGAGCTAGGTCGGGACCGGGTCTGGCCAGTACCGAAAGGAACCGGGCCATGATGCCAATCCTCTATTTCGCCGGTATCGCCGCAATACTGTTCTTCGCGCTGCGGTTTTCGTGCGGCAACCGCGTGATGGGACATGCCGCGAGCGGCAGCCACAACAGCCTCCCGATCACCGATCTCGGCTGGGCGCAGAGCCTCTTTCTGTCCATCACCTATGTGGTCTGTGTCGCCTTCGACCTGCTGTTCCCGCGCTACGTGATGTACGAGACCTGGGCCGGATTGCTGCCCGGTTTCGTGTGGCTGACACCGACCGGTTTCGCCATCGGTCTGGTGGAGAGCTTCCTCTACGGCTGGTATGTCGCACTGGTCTTCGGTGGTCTCTACAACGCGCTCATAGCGCGCCGGAGGGCCGGTATGACCCGCCTTGCCCGTCCCAGCCTGCGTTTCCTCGGGGCGGCGGGAACCGTCACAGGGTCCCGCTATCTCGTGGAGGCCGGGTCGCGCCGCATTCTTGTCGATTGCGGTCTCTTCCAGGGCTTCAAGACGCTGCGGGATCGCAGCCGCAAGCCGTTCCCGGCGCGGCCCGCCGCGATCGACACGGTACTTCTGACTCATGCCCATCTCGACCACTCGGGATATCTTCCGGCCCTGATCCGCGCGGGTTTCGCGGGGCGCGTGCACTGCACCGAAGCGACGGCCGAACTTTGCGGGCTCATCCTGCCCGACAGCGGTCATCTGCAGGAGGAAGAAGCGCGCTATGCGGCGCGCAAGGGCTTCTCGAAGCACCGGAACCCGATCCCGCTCTACACGCTGAAGGATGCCGAGAAGGCGCTTGAGCGGTTCGACGCCGTTGAGTTCCGTCGACGGATCGATCTAGGAGACGGCATCGCTGCCACCTTCATTCCCGCCGGGCACCTTCTCGGAGCGGCGCAGATCCGGCTCGAGATCGGCGGCTCAACTGTCCATTTCAGCGGCGATCTCGGCCATGATCCCGATCCGCCTATGCGACCGCCTGCGCCGTTCGAAGGCGCCGACGTGGTTGTCTGCGAGTCGACCTACGGCAACCGGCGCCATCCCGACATCGACCCCGAGGCAGAGCTTGCCCCCGTGCTCAAGCGCACCTTCGCCCGCGGCGGGACAGTCCTCATCCCGTCCTTCGCGGTCGGCCGCGCGCAGGGGCTGATGTATCACGTCGCTCGTCTCATGGCGCGGGGCGAGATCCCGAGGGTGCCGGTGTATCTCAACAGTCCGATGGCGATCGATGCGACGGCGGCCAAGGCGCGGCTAAGGCGGGGCGAGCCGACCCGTCCCGCGTGGGAACATTCCGGCATTGGGGGAGGCGGCGCATGAAGGTCGTCCTCTTCGAGATGGAGCCACGCGAGTTTCCGGTGTTCGCCGCCATGGGGACAGACCATGACGTCAGTCATACGGAAAAACCTCTCGACTTTGAGTACGCGGGAGCACATGCGACTGCAGAGGTCGTTTCGACCTTCATCTTTTCCCGGCTCGACCGGCAGGTCTTGGAACAGATGCCGGCGCTCAGGCTGATCGCCACGCGATCGACCGGGTTCGACCACATCGACCTCGACTATTGTGCGGCGCACGGCATCGCAGTGGCGAACGTGCCGAGCTATGGTGAGAACACCGTGGCCGAGCACGTTTTCGCGCTGCTGCTCGCGATCAGCCACCGCTTGCCCGAGGCGATGGATCGGGCTCAGCGCGGATACTTCTCGCCCGAGGGGCTGCAGGGCTTTGACCTTGCCGGCCGGACGCTGGGGGTCATCGGCACAGGGCGGATCGGCCAGCACGTCATCCGCATCGCCCGCGGCTTCCAGATGCAAGTGCTTGCGCATGACGCGGCGCCGCAGGCGCGGCTCGCGGCGGAACTCGGGTTCCACTACACCGACCTGGCAACGCTCTACGGCGAGGCGGACGTCATCAGCCTCAACGTGCCCTCGCTCCCCGAGACGCGCCACATGCTGTCGGCCAACGCCTTCGCGCAAATGAAGGACGGCGTCGTGGTCATCAACACGGCGCGCGGCGATCTGATCGACACGCGGGCGCTGATCCAAGCGCTGACCAGCGGCAAGGTCGCGGCGGCGGGCCTCGACGTGCTGCCCGACGAGCCGCTGATCCGCGAGGAGGCGGAGCTGATCTGCTCCATATACTGCGAGCAGCACGACCTGCGCGACCTCGTCGCCAACCATGTACTCCTGCGCATGAAAAACGTGATCGTGACGCCGCACAGTGCCTTCAATACCCGCGAGGCGGTGCAGAGGATCGCCGTGACGACGGTCGAGAACATCCGCGCCTTCGCGGAAGGGCGGCCGCAGAACCTGGTGGCGGCGCCTGTCGGCTCTGCGACGAAGGAGAAGGAGTAGAAAC
>CATMOC010000480.1 GCA_950071955.1 uncultured Mesorhizobium sp.
CAAATCGGCGCAAGAGATCCGGCTACACCATGTCCGGCTGAGTGAGTGGATGGACCAGCATCTGGCGCCCGACGCCGCCATCGCGGTCAACGACGTCAACAAGGTCGCCGCCTGATCGGGCCTGACCGACATTATCTCGCGGGCGTCCGGCAATCCGGGCGCCCGCTTTGCATCCAGCAACCGAAAGGATCGGCATGAGCGACACCAGGAAAATTCTCATCATCGGCGCATCGCGCGGCATCGGCTATTTCATCGCCAGGCACATGGCGGCGGCGGGCGCGCATGTGATCGCGGTGGCGCGCACCGTCGGGGGGCTCGAGGAACTCGACGACGAGATCAAGGCCGAAAACGCCCGCACGGGCAAAGGCGAGGCGACGCTGGTTCCGCTCGACCTGACCGATATGCCGGGCATCGATCGCCTCGGGGGAGCCATCCACGAACGCTGGGGCAAGCTCGACATCCTCGTGGCGAATGCGGGCGTGCTCGGCGTCATCGGGCCGCTCGCGCATATCGAGGCCAAGGTCTTCGAAAAGGTGATGGCGGTGAACGTCACCGGGGTGTGGCGCCTGATTCGCTCAGTCGATCCGCTGCTGCGCAAATCGGATGCCGGCCGCGCCATCATCCTGTCGTCGGGCGCCGCCCACAACGCGCGCGCCTACTGGGGTCCCTACGCGGCCTCGAAAGCGGCTGTCGAGGCGCTTGCGCGATCCTGGGCGGACGAGACGAAGAACACGCCGCTCCGGGTGAACTCGGTCAATCCGGGTGCGACCCGCACCGCGATGAGGGCGCAGGCAATGCCGGGCGAGAACCCGGAGACGCTGCCGCACCCATCCGAGATCGCCGGCAACATCGTTCCGCTGGCGAGCCCCGCGCTCACCGAGACCGGACTGATCTTCGACGCGCGCTCGAAGAGTTTCCTCTCCTACCAGATGCCACGATAGCGGGTTTCCGGGCTGCCGCGCATTCGCGGCGGACTGGCGTACGGAACGATTTTCTTCCTGACGCCGTCCGCGCGGGAAAGAATTCCGCTGACAGCGGCACCTCCGCATCTCTGAACGGCGAAAGTTCCCCTGTGACGGCGTATCAGGATGCTCTTTGGGAGTTCATCCGCCATGGATCTCGTTCCGCTCATTGATGCCGTCGGGGAAAACGGCGCCGCCCTTGCAGGTGGCGCGGTTCTCGGTCTCGTGTTTGGCTTCTTCGCGCAGCGGACGGCCTTCTGTACCCGCACCGCGGTTCTCGACCTGGTGCGCGGCCGCGGCAACGCCGCGCTCGCCACCTGGGCCGCCGGGTTCGCCGCCGCCGTCCTCGGCGTGCAACTCCTCCTCTACACCGGTTCGATCGAAGTCACCGAGACCCGATTCTTCTCCACCCCGCAGAGCCTGTCGGGTGCGCTGATCGGCGGCGCGCTGTTCGGCCTGGGCATGGTGCTCGCGCGCGGCTGCGTGTCGCGTCTTCTCGTCCTCGGCGCCTCGGGAAATCTGCGCGCGCTTTTCACGCTGGTGATCCTCGCGGTCTTCGCACTCGCCACCTTTGACGGCTTTCTCGTTCCCGCCCGCGATGCGATCGGCGGCATTTGGAGTTCGGCCGCGATCGGCGGCAACGACCTGCTTGCCCATGCAGGGCTGGACCGCATCGGAGGCGTGGCGATCGGCGTCGTACTCGCAGCCGCGGCTCTCGCGCTCGCCATCTCCACGCGCCTTTCCCCGGCGCGTTTGGTCGGCGGCATGATCGTCGGCCTCACTATCGTCGGCGGGTGGTACTTCACCTGGCAATTGTCGCTGCAGGTTTTCGAGCCGATCCAGGCCGAGAGCCTTTCCTACGTCCGCCCGCTCGCCACCACCATCGGCCTCGGCACGGGAACGGAGGCCGCGGCCGGGCTCGACCAGGGCCTGCTCATCGGCATCCTGGTCGGCGCCTTCGTCGCCGCGGTGGCGTTCCGGCAGTTCCGCATCGCCACCTTCTCGGAGCCGGGTACGCCTTCGGTGCTGCGTTACGCGCTCGGCGCGGCGCTGATGGGCTTCGGCGGCATCCTCGCCGTCGGCTGCACCATCGGAGCCGGCTTCACAGGCGGATCGGTACTGGCCGTCACGTCTCTGCTCGGACTGGCGTCCATGGTGGCCAGCGCGGCGGTTGCGGCCCGGCTGATCGATGGCCGCCGGCCGGCTGTTTCAACCGACCGGGCGCATGGAGCCTTCCCCGCCGCTGCGGAGTAGCAGCGGCGGAAATCCGCAGCGCGCGCCGCGGTTCAGGAAAACATGTCCGCGACGATCCCTGCGTACCAGCCGAGCGATTCGTCGTAGGTTGCCTTGCGAAGAGCTGCGTCCTCGTCCGCCTGGCTGATGAAGCTCGTGACCGACGCGATCTTGCCTTCCTGCGGCTCATACTGCGCCCCGACCTTGACCCCGTCGTCCGTGCCGATCAGCGACCAGCAGGTGTTCGAGTATTTCGCCGGAAACGCCCTGGACCCGGTTAGGTCCGCGCGGATGTTCATCGCTGCCACCTTGGCCTGGCTGTTTGCCGAGAATCCCGACTTCGGCATGTCTCCCGCGATCGATGCGTCGCCGATGACGTAGACCGCCTCGTCCATGGTCGAGCGCATTGAGGCGGCATCGATGGGACAATACCCGCTGTCGTTGGTCAGCCCCGCGGCCGACGCGATCGCACCGGCTTTCTGCGCCGGAATGATGTTGAGCAGAGCGCCCGAGAAGGTGTCGAAGTCGGTCTCGACGGTACCCGCGGCCGCGTCGACCATCTTGATGCCGCCGTGAACGTCCGGCCCGTACCATTCGACCATTCCCGGATAGTGCTTTTCCCAGCCGGCCTGGAACAGGCCCTGCTTGGAAAACTTGTCCTTCGGGTCGAGCACGAAGATCCGCGAATTCGCAAAACCCTTCGATTTCATGACGTGCGCCATCATCGAAACCCGCTCGTAGGGCCCAGGGGGGCAGCGATAGGGGTTCGGCGGCGCAACCATCACGATGTTGTCGCCGTCCGCCAACGCATCGAGCCTTTCGCGCAGCAACTGCGTCTGGGGTCCGGCCTGCCAGGCGTGCGGAGCTCTCTGGGCGGCTTCCTCCGAGTAGCCCGGCACCGAATCCCACACGAGGTCTATACCCGGCGAGAGCACGAGCCGATCGTAAGGAATGGTCGATCCGTCGGCCATGGTGACGATCTTCCCTTCCCCGTCGACCGACGTCGCCCTTCCGGTGACCTTCCTAATTCCATAGGTCGACTGGAGCTGGTCGTAGGTATGGGTGATCGATCCAAAATCGCGAAACCCGCCGAGATAGAGATTGGAGAAGAAACAGGTGGTGAAGGTGTCGCTGTCCTCGACAAGCACCACGTCGACCGCGCCTGCGGAATCCTTCGCGACGTATTTCGCCACCGTCGCTCCGCCCGCGCCGCCGCCGATCACCACCACGCTCGGTTTTTCCTGTGCGCGGAGATAGGCGGGCATCGAGAGCGCCGCCGTGCCTGCGCCCAGCATGAGTGCGAAATGCCGTCTGTTCAGTCCGGTCATGTCTTCCTCCCTGTATGTTTCTGCTTGCCGGAACTCCCAGGTAGTCCGTTCAGTCCACGTCCATGGTGCCAAGCCATTCGGCCAGCGCGGCAATCTCCTCGTTGGACAGCCTTTCGGTCATCAGCCGCATGACCGGATTCTCGCGCAGGCCCAGCTTGTATTCGACCAGCGCCTGGACAGTGTAGTCGGTCGGCAGGCCCAC
>CATMOC010000481.1 GCA_950071955.1 uncultured Mesorhizobium sp.
GGCGCTGCTCGCGGTCGGGTTCGGCGAGCTCGCGTTCTGGCTCGCCACCCAGCGTCGCCCCACCCCCGGTGAGACCCGCGTGTTCGAGGCCGTCCTCGCCGCGCTGGCCGACCAGCAAAGCTTCATGCTGGCTTTCGGCCTGATGATCGGGCTTGCCGTGTTTCTCTCGGCATTCGGCCGGCGCATCGCCTTCAGCCGGGGCTGGCTCCTGGCGATGTCCACGCTATCGGGGATCATGGGGACGATCACCTCCGTCGGCGCGCCGCCGCTCGCCCTCATCTACCAAGACCGGTCCGCCGCCACCGCGCGGCCGACACTCGCGGCATTCTTCGCCATCGGATGCCTCGTCTCGCTCGCCGGCCTCTACGCCAGCGGTTATGCCGGCGTGCGAGACGCGGTCCTTGCCGCCCTCATGCTGCCGCCGATGGTTCTCGGCCTCGTCATCGCACGCGGCCTGCGCGGACGCTTCGACCGGCGCTATCGGCCGGCCCTGCTCGTCGTCGCCGGCATGGCGGCGGCGATGCTGATCCTGCGGGGGCTTTCGTGACGGCGCTCGCGCGCATTGTGGCGCTTCCGGCGCGCTATGGCCGCTCGGTCCTCGTCGCCGGTCTGGTCGCGGGGGTCGCGCTTCCGGACCTCGCCTTGGCGATGAAGGGCTGGATCGCCGAACTGATCGCCTGCCTCCTCTTCATCGCCGCCCTGCGCGTCGGCCCGCGCCAGGCCTTCGGGGCGCTCGCCGACATTCGCGCCTCCTTCGGTCTCACCCTGCTCTACCAGGTCGGCTTCCCGGTCGCCGCGATCCTCGCCTTCACCCTCCTCGGCTGGAGCGGTCCGCTCGCCACGGGTCTCGTGCTGATGATGGCCGCCTCCTCCATCTCCGGCAGTCCCAACCTGACCATACTGACCGGAAACGACCCGGCTCCGGCACTTCGTCTGCTCGTCCTCGGCACGGCGATGCTGCCTCTCACCGTCATCCCCGTGTTCTGGCTGGCACCCGATCTCGGCGACGCCGGGGCGGTGATCGGCTCGGCTGCCCGGCTGCTCGTCATCATCGGTGCGGCGGCCGGGCTCGCCTTCCTCATACGAGGCTTCGTCCTGAAGCATCCCTCGCCCGCTGCGATCGGCGTCATCGACGGCCTGTCGGCGGTCGTCATGGCCATCGTCGTGGTGGGCCTGATGTCGGCCGTCGGACCGGCCCTGAGGGACGAGCCCGCGCGTCTCCTTACAGCGCTGGCCGCTGCTTTCGCCGGCAATTTCGGGCTGCAGCTCCTGATGGTTTTCGTGCTGCGGCGGAAGGTACCGGAAAAGATCGTTGCGCCGCTGGCGATCGTGGCCGGCAACCGCAACATCGCCCTCTTCCTGACCGCCCTGCCCGTTTCCGTCACCGATCCGCTGCTGCTCTTCATCGGCTGCTACCAGGTTCCGATGTACCTGACGCCGATCCTGCTCGGCCGGTTCTACCGGCCGCGGCCCGTGCCCGTCGCGCGGTCCGAGGACCGTCCCTGACGCGGAAAGATCCCGCGAAAGCCATAAAAAACGGGCGGTTGGTGGCAAGTTGGCCGGGAGTCCATCGGAAGTTAATGCTTTCCATGCCAGACCACCGGTACTAGACTTTGGGGTTCTCTCTGGGATGGAGCGGCGGATGGATCAGCTGCTGGGATCGGGAACGGAGGTCGGCGGGAAGCGCGCCGACGAACTCGCCGTACTCTATCGCCTGACCGACCGTCTCTACCGCGCACGCACGCAGGCAGACGTCTTCGACGCAGCGCTGGATGCCATCACCGATGCGCTCGGCTGCAGGCGCGCCTCGATCCTCCTGTTCGATGGCGACGGCGTCATGCGCTTCCAGGCATGGCGCGGCCTTTCGGATGGCTATCGAAAGGCCGTCGACGGCCACACGCCGTGGCGTCCCGGAGACCGGGATCCGGATCCGATCTTCGTACCCGACATTCTCGCGACGGACGAGCCCGACTGGCTGAAGAAAACCATCGAGCAAGAAGGCATAAGGGGGCTGGGCTTCATCCCGCTGGTCTGTCAGGGCGAGGTCATCGGCAAGTTCATGACCTACTACGCCAGGCCGCATGTTTTCGGCCACCGGGAAAGCGAACTCGCCGTGACGATCGCCAGGCAGATCGGCTTCAGCCTGGAGCGCGCGCGGGCGGAGGAGGCGCGTCGCGCGGCCGAGGACGAGCGGAGGGTGTCGGAGGAACGCTTCCGCCTGATGTCGGAAGACGCGCCGGTGATGATCTGGACCAGCGGTCCGGACGGCCACTGCCAGGCCCTGAACCGGATGCTTCGCCATCAATGGAACGTCCGCGAGGAAGACATCGCCGGTTTCGACTGGTCGACGAAGATCCATCCGGAAGACGTCGCGCGCATCGGCGCGGAAATGGGCCAGGCCATCGCGGAACGCAGGACGGTCTCCACCAAGGGACGCTATCGTTCCGCGAACGGCGAGTACCAGATCTGGACGACCGAGGCGCGGCCTCATTTCTCCGCCCGCGGCGAGTTCCTCGGCATGATCGGCGTCAATGTCGACGTGACCGAACGCGAGCGCGCCGAGCAGAAGCTGCGCGAGAGCGAGCAGCGCTTCCGCGACCTCGCCGACATCATGCCGCAGCTCGTGTGGACCTCGGACGCCGACGGCCACGTCGAATACTGGAACTCGCGCATCGCGCAGTACACGGCATCGCATGTGGCGCCCGACGGTCGGTATCGCTGGGAGCTGCTGGTCCATCCGGAGGACTACCCCCTCACCGGCAAAGAATGGGAAACGGCCTCGAAGCTGCGCCAGCCCTACCAGATCACCCATCGCCTGAAGATGCGCGACGGCAGCTATCGCTGGCATCTCAGCCGCGCCACCCCGTTGCGCGATGCCAACGGCAACGTCGAGCGCTGGATCGGGACCGCCACCGACGTGCATGATCTGTGGATCGCGGAGGACAGGCTGCGCGAGAGCGAGGAGCGGCGGCGGATCGCCACCGACGCGGCTGGCCTCGGCGTATTCGAATGGAACGTCGAGGAAGACGTTTCGGTGTGGGCGAACAAACGCATGTTCGAGATATTCGGCCTTCCGGGTGACGGCGCCAATCCCGAGCGGAGCGGGTTCGTCGGACAGTTCCTCGATGCGGAGGACCGGCAGTCGTTCGAGAATGCCGTCGAGGAATCGGTCCGCCCCGAGGGCGGTCTCAATCTCGTCTGCCAGATCCACCGCGCGGACGATGGCGAAAAGCGCTGGCTCGAGGTCGCAGGTCGGATGGAGTTCAACGCCTCCGGAAAGCCCTCGCGCCTGGTCGGCGTCATCGCCGACATCACCGATCGCAAGCGGGCCGAGAGGCATCGCAAGCTCCTGATCCACGAACTCAATCACCGCGTGAAGAATTCGCTCGCGGTTGTCCAGTCGCTCGCCAAGCAGACTTTCCGGCCGACGGAAGGCGAGGACCCGCGCACCGCGATCTTCGACGGGCGGCTCGGCCAGGCGCTGGATCAATCGCTGGAACGGGCGTTGCCGGTCAAGGTGCTGGGCCGCCGGATCGATCTTGGATTCGGCCATATCTACCTCGCGGCGGCGCCGGTCGAGCGCTACGGCGATCTTCGTGGATTGAACGTCCGGGTGCCGGGCGGCAGCGCCGATCTGGCGCGCTATCTGGTCTTCGGGGCGACGCCGCGCCGGGTTGCGATTGCGAAACTCTTCGACGCGCTGCGGCGCAAGCTGATCGGCG
>CATMOC010000482.1 GCA_950071955.1 uncultured Mesorhizobium sp.
ACAAGCCGACGGCGGCACGCCATGCCCTTCCAGCACATACCCTGTCGCCACGATTTCGGCGCGCCGCAGGAAGCACAGGACGAGGAAGCGGACGGGAAACGACCGCCCGGCGGCGCGCTCGGCAAGGACGGCAAGGGAGACGAACAGCGCAACGATGCGCCGCAGCGTCTTGTCTCCTCCGCCTGAAGCCTGCACATCCATCTCGCGGCCTTTCCGTCACCGGCGGGGATTGTGGCTCGGGTGGCAGGGGACGTGGACAGATTTCTCGGATTTTTCTTTTTCGCCGACCGTGGCGGCGACGAAAAATTGCCCCCGAACCATTCGGCATGCGCGTCGTCCCCGCGGGCGGGTGAGTAAGGACTGTCGGGGGAATATCGGCAAGATAGCGTCTACGAACGGCGTGCACCTTCGACCTTCGCCCTGCCCCTCATCCGCCCCTTCGGGGCACCTTCTCCCCGTGAACGGGGAGAAGGGGGCTTCATCGAGGCCTGGCGAATCGCAAATGCCCCAGGTCGGGCGGCGACATCGCGGCTGTCCCCTTCTCCCCGTTCACGGGGAGAAGGTGCCCGAAGGGCGGATGAGGGGCGTCGCTTGCCGCGGTCTACGAACCGGATTAGGTCGCTTTTTGCGCGTAGTCTGCCGCGCCATCCCCTTGGCTGTGATCCGATGCAGTGGCTCGGTCTTACTCCTGGGCGACGAAATCGTCCTCGGACCGCATGATATGCGCGTCAGCCTCGATGGGCGGCGCTGCGGCTTCGGGCGACCGGGTCCTCATCCCACGAGCGCGGTTCGCAGGCCTTCGATGTCGGACAGCACGTGGTCGACGAAGGCCGCCACGCGGGGTGTCTTCCTGAGGTCCGGATGGGTCAAGACGTACCAGCTGCGCGTCAGTTCAGCCACCGGCGGCAGCACCTGGACGAGATCGACTTCGGCATCGCCGAGCGTCGTGGGAAGAGGCGCCACGCCGACCCCCGACTTCACTGCCGACACGGTCGCCAGCATGCCGGTGCTTCGGCTCACGATGCGCGCGTCCGGCACCACGGCGGCGAGCCATTTGGCGGCCCGGTGGTTTTTCATGATGCCGTCGAAGCCGATCAGAGCATGATGGCCCAGCCCCGCGACGCTAGCCGGACGTCCGTGCCGCGCGACATAGGCGCGGCTGGCGTAGACGGCCCATACGGAATCGCAGATCTTGCGGCCGACGAGGGAGTCGTCGACGGGCTCTCCCGAGCGAAAGGCGACGTCCGCCTCGCCCTTGGCGATATCGAGGTATCGGTCGCTCGTGACGAATTCCACGGCAAGGCCGGAATAGCGTTGGTGGAAACGGTCGATGAGGCCGGTCGCGGCAATGCGCGGGACGGTCGGCTCCGGACAGGTCAGACGCACGACCCCGCGAAGGTCGTTCTTGAGCGCGTCGACCTGACGCTCCAGCACGGCGATGGAAGTCTCGACCGCGAGCACCTGATCGATCAGGGTTTCGCCGATCTCCGACAGCCGGTACCCGGTCGGCTCGCGCCGCACCAGCGACAACTCGAGCGCCGATTCCAGGACCGCCAGCCGGCGATGGACCGTCGACTGGTTGACGCCGAGGGCCTTCGCCGCCGCCAGGGTGCTGCCATGCCGGGCAACCGCGATGAGATGGCGCAGGTCGGACCAGTTCAACATCGGCAGGTTATGCATTTTTGCGCCCGGCTTCCGCAAACTCGCTGCTGCCGCATGAAGCGGCGCCGCGCTAGCGTCTCCTCAGTATGACAGGAGGAACCGACCATGCACGAGAAAACGAGCATCGAAACCATGATCGCCGCGCTGGACGTGGGCGTCACCCGTAGCGCCAGCGACAGCGGGCTCGCCAAGCTCACGCCGCTTCACCGCGAGGTGGTCCGCTCCCTTCCGCGGCAGGAGGAACAGGAGATCCGGGTGCTCTTCGCGACGCTGCTGCCGGGCGACGTGACGCCCTACCACTCGCACCGCTTTCCGGTGACGGTCTATGTCACGGAAGGCACGTTCACTCTGGCGCTGGACGACCGCCCGCAGGTTGAGATCGCGGCCGGCGGGGTCTTCGTCGAGCCGGCCGGCATCAGGATGACCGGCTCGAACCGGGGAACGGGTCCGGCGCGCATGGCGCTGTTTTACGTCTGCGAGCCGGATACCCCTTTCGCGGACGCGGCCTAACTCGAATCGATCTCCCCGGAACGGCCGGAGCTCGCGCCGGAATGGGGCCCTACCTTGTCAGACGCTTGTACGTCATCCGGTGCGGGTTGACCGCATCCGGGCCCATGCGGCGGATCTTGTCCTTTTCGTAGTCCTCGAAATTGCCCTCGAACCATTCGACGTGGCTGTCGCCCTCGAAGGAGAGCATGTGGGTGGCCATGCGGTCCAGGAACATGCGGTCGTGGCTGATGATGACGGCGCAGCCGGCGAAATTCTCCAGCGCGTCTTCGAGTGCCGCCAGCGTCTCGGTGTCGAGGTCGTTGGTCGGTTCGTCGAGCAGGAGCACGTTGCCGCCGGTCTTCAGCATCTTGGCGAGGTGCACGCGGTTGCGCTGGCCGCCGGAGAGATTTCCGACCTTCTGCTGCTGGTCCTGGCCGCGGAAATTGAAGGAGGAGCAGTAGGCGCGTGTGTTGGCGTCGTACTTGCCGAGCTTGACCACCTCGGCGCCGCCGGAGATTTCCTCCCAGACGGTCTTGTTGGGGTCGAGTGTGTCGCGGCTCTGGTCGACATAGCCGAGCTTGACGGTCTCGCCGATACGCACGGAGCCGTTGTCCGGCTTTTCCTGGCCGGTGAACATGCGAAACAGCGTCGTCTTGCCGGCGCCGTTGGGACCGATCACGCCGACGATGCCGCCGGGCGGAAGCTTGAAGGAGAGGTCGTCGATGAGCAGGCGGTCCCCATAGCCCTTCGACAGGCCCTCTACCTCGATGACGACGTTGCCCAGCCGCTCGCCATGCGGAATGACGATCTGGGTGTCCGACGGGCGGCGGCTGTCGGCCGATTCGAGCAGCTGCTCGAAGGCGGCGATGCGGGCCTTGGACTTGGCCTGGCGCGCCTTCGGGCTGGAGCCGATCCATTCGCGCTCTCGCGCGATCGCCCGCTGGCGGGCGTCGTCCTCGCGGCCCTCCTGCTTCAGGCGCTTGGCCTTGGCTTCCAGATAAGCGGTGTAGTTGCCCTCGTAGGGGATGCCGCGGCCGCGGTCGAGCTCGAGGATCCAGCCGGTGACGTTGTCGAGGAAGTAGCGGTCGTGGGTGATGATCATCACGGCGCCGGGATAGGCGCGCAGGTGCTTTTCAAGCCACGCCGTGGTTTCGGCGTCGAGATGGTTGGTCGGCTCGTCGAGGAGGAGCAGGTCGGGTTGGCGCAGCAGAAGCTGGCACAGCGCAACGCGGCGGCGCTCGCCGCCCGACAGCTTGGTGACGTCGGCCTCCTTGGGCGGGCAGCCGAGCGCCTCCATGGCCATCTCGACCTGCTGCTCGATGTCCCACAGGTTCAGCCGGTCCATGTCGTCCTGGAGCCTGGCCGCCTCGTCGGCCGTCTCGTCGGAATAGTTCATCATCAGCTCGTTGTAGCGCTCGATGATGGCGGTCTTGGCCTTCACGCCCTCCATGACGTTGCCGAAGACGTTGAGCGCCGGATCGAGGTCCGGCTCCTGCGGCAGGTAGCCGACGGTGGCGCCCTGGGCCAGCCAGGCCTCGCCCTGCCACTCCTT
>CATMOC010000483.1 GCA_950071955.1 uncultured Mesorhizobium sp.
CGCGATCGCGCGCCACGCCTCGAAACCACCGGGCCAGCGCTTTCTGACGATCGCCGGGCAGGCGGCGCGCGATGCTTTCCGTGGCCACTTCGGCGGCCAGGGCACCGTCGCCGCGGCCGGCCACTGCGAGCCAGGCATAGGTCAATCCGTAGCCGCCGAGGATAACGGCCGCGGGCAGCATGACGGAAACGGTCGACGGGAGGAAGGCTCCCTCCGCACCCACGTCAAGATTGTCGTTCTCACCCCGCATGCGCCCGAATCGCATTTTCCCACCGGACTGAAGAATACACCTCTTTTTGCCACAGTCACCGAACAGAGTTCCGCCGGGTGATGCGGCAGGGCACGCGTCCGGTTTGGACCGGATGCCGACATGCGCGGAGTTGGCCAATGAAGAAACCGACGCTGATTGCCGCCCTCTTCGGGATCGGACTTTCCGCCACCATGCTGATCGGCGAGGGCGTGAATGCGACCCAGCAGCCGCTGATCGCGCCCACGTCCCTCCTCGCCTTCAGCCAGGCGTCGCCCGGAACACACCCCAGCGGTGGCCGGTCTTTCGGCGGGTGGATGCCAGAAGGATCGTCGCCAGCACGACCATGAGCAGTTCCGAGGTCGGACCGGCGAGCCAGATGCCGGTCTCTCCCAGGACGGCCGGGAGGCAGAAGGTCAGCGGGATCGCGAACAGGTAGGTACGGGTGAGGCTCAGCAGCGCCGATCGCCCGGCATCGCCGATCGCCTGGAAGTATCCCGACAGGACGAGGATCGGCCCCGCCACGAAGTACATCATCGTGGCGATCGGCAGGATGCGCCTTATCTCGGCGATGGTGGCAGGATCATCGACGAAGATGGCCCCGAGGCTTCCCCGCAGCGAGAAGAACAGCAGCTGCATGCCGGCGCAGTAGAGCAGCGCCAGCGCCGCTCCCAGCCGTAAAGCCGCGTCGGAGCGGTGCCACAGCGAAGCGCCGAAATTGTTGCCGGCGATCGTCTGCATGGACATCGAGAGACCCATCAGCGGCAGGAAGGAGAAGGTGAGGATGCGGGTGATCACCCCGTAGGCCGCGACCGTCGCCGCGTAATGCTCCGCCGCCCAGACCTGCAGGGCATAGATGATCGCCGCCGATCCGAGAGAGATACCGACGAAGCTCAGGCTCTGCGGCGCGCCGAGCGCCAGGAACCTGTTCCAGCCGCGGTTCCAGCCGGAGAGCGACAGGTCCCGCAGCCGCAGGACGGTTCGTCCCCTGAGCCGGTAGACGACGACGGCCGCCAGCGCGGTGGTCTGCGCGAGGACCGTGCCTACGGCGGAGCCGGCGACACCATGGTCGAACACGACGATCAGCAGGTAGTTGAAGGCGATGTTGGCGAGCGAGGTGGCAAGGCTCACCGCCGCCATCAGGCCCATGCGCCCTTCGCAACGCAGTGCGTCCGCATTGAGCGAAAGCGCGAACGCTACAGGCGAGCAGAAGATGAGGATCGAGATGTAGGTGTACCCCATCGAGGCGAGCGGCGCCGAACCGTTCGCCACCCAGGCCGTGATGGCGGGGCCGGCGAGATAGAACACCGACACCAGCAGCGCGCAGACCAGCAGCGCGAGGGCATGCGCGCTGACGAATACCCGCCGTGCGCCGGCATGGTCGCCGGCGCCCAGAAGCCGCGCCAGCACGCTCGCCATGCCGCCGGCGACGATGGTCGAGAGAGCGGCCAGCAGCATGTAGACGGGGAACATGAGGGTGACGGCCGTCAGCGCTTCCGCGCCTACGAACTCGCCAAGGAAATAGGCATCGATTACGGTCAGGAGGCCGTTCATGCCCATGATGAAGATGATGGGCGAAGCGGTCCTGAGAAACAGTTTGGGCAAAGGATGCGTCAGGAACGCATTCTCGCCCGCGTTTGCAAACGCGGTCATTGCGGGTCTCTCCCGTTTTGCATCGGACGGGATGTGGATGGGTGCCCGCATTGCCATTCTTCCGATGCGTCGGTTGAGACGGTCATCGCGGGAGGACTTCACCAGAGCACAGAGCTCGCGGGCGGCCGGCGCCTCCAGCCGCGAGTGCGATTATCCGCAAGCGGCGGGAAAGTCAAAGCGCAAGGCGTGAGACATTCGCAAAAAAGATGCGCGCCGGAGGGCCGGCGCGCATCGGTAGCAAAAGAATTGGCGGCGGAACGTCAGCCGTTGGCGGCCTCGTAGGCGGCGATCTGCCTGGAGAGTTCGGCGTATTCCGCGCTGTCGCGGCCCGCGCGCTTCTCGATCTCGCCGAGTTCCTGCTTCGCAGAGGCCACGTCGCCCATCTGCAGATGCGCCTCGCCGAGATATTCGCGTGTCAGCACGTGGTCGGGATCGATGCGCAATGCTTCCTCGTAGTAACCGAGCGCGATCAGCAGCTTGCCCTGCTTGCGGTTGGAGTAGCCGAGCATGTTGAAAATGCGCGGGTCGCCGCGGTCCTCTGCGAGCTTCAGCACCGAGATCGCCTCGTCGTAGCGGCCGGCATAGGCGAGAGCGCGGCCATTCTCGAACAGGGTGTCGGTGTCGAGCGAGCTCGACTTCGGCACGCACTTGTTCTTGGCATCGTCGTACACCTGCCCCGTCGGGCAACCGGCCGTGCCGCCATCGCCGCCCCCACCGGAACCCCCGCTTCCACCTCCCCCGGCGGCCAGCGCCGGCGCGGCGAGCACCGAGAGGGCCAGCAGGATCGTCGAACAACCGCTCAACAGCAATTTGACCATTGCATTCCTCCGTCAAGGCTTCATGGAAACGACGAGCGCCATCTGGCGTTCGCGCGCCGGGATCGAAGGAACATTACGCCGAATCGCGCCGAAACGCACTCACATTGACGTTACGGCAAAGGTCGACAGCCTGGCGGCCCTGAGGGCGGGATCAAGCCCGGAAGATGACGGCCGCGCCGGCAGCGATCAGGGCAAATCCGATGAGATGGTTCACCGTGAAGGCCTCGCGCAGGTAGAGCACCGAGAAGACAGCGAAGACGGAAAGTGTCACCACCTCCTGGATCGTCTTCAGTTCAGCCGCCGAATAGACCGCGTGGCCGTAGCGGTTGGCGGGCACCGCCAGCCAGTATTCGAAGAAGGCGATGCCCCAGCTGGCGACCACCGCCACGTAAAGCGGCGCGGCCTTGAACTTCAGATGTCCGTACCAGGCGAAGGTCATGAAGACGTTCGAGGCCACGAGCATGAGGATCGGAAGCACCTTGGGAGACAGCAGCGCGGCCATGGGGACCATTCCGGAAGGGTGGAGGGAACGGCATTTCAGCCGGGAAGCGACAGGTGTCAATGGCCCCGCCCATGGGGCCAGTGCGCGGCCGATTGCAACGCGGGACCGTTGAATCCATTATGTACGAGGGCCGCGGAACGGAAGGAGTGCCCGGGTGCAGAAGCAGGTCGAGAGGGAGTGGGAACTGACGATCGACCCGGACACCGTCCGGTTGTTCATCCTGAAGGCGAAGGCGATCAGCGCCGCCATGAGCGACGACTACCAGGACGGCAGCGAACACGAGATCGAACTCGACGACCAGACCCACGACGGCCACCACCATGACGGGCTAGCCGAAGAGGAATCCGAGGACCTGACGAGCGAGGAACTGCGCGAACTGATCGACGACCTCAACGTCGACGAGGCCGCCGAGCTCGTGGCGCTCGTGTGGGTTGGGCGCGGCGACTACGACGCCGCGGAGTGGCAGG
>CATMOC010000484.1 GCA_950071955.1 uncultured Mesorhizobium sp.
CCCCGCGACCAGCGCCGCCCGCCCGCCAACAGGGGCCCGCCCGTCACGGCCCGATCCACGAGCGGGGGCCAGGTCATGCCCAACTCGTCACCGAAGGGAGACAGGGGGCCAGGGGCGGCGGCTGGGATGTCGGACAGGAAGACGGCGGCTATGCAGTGGCCGTCGAGGTCGAGCGGGGCGACAGTGGGCATGGATCAGTTCACGCCTGGCACGCCTGGAACGTTCGCTCCAGCCGTTCCCGGTCCAGTTCGCGCCCGATGAAGACGAGCCGGCTCTCGCGGGCCTCTCCGTCCTTCCACGGGCGCTGGTGGTCACCTTCGATGATCATGTGCACGCCCTGCACCACATAGCGCTCGGCGTCGTCCTTGAAGGCAATGATGCCTTTCAGGCGCAGGATGTTCGGTCCCTCCATCTGGGTGATCTTCTCGATCCAGGGGAAGAACTTCTTCGGGTCCAGTTCGCCCGCCCGCATGGAGACGGACTGCACGGTCACGTCGTGGAGCGGGGAGGGCGCCGCATGGCCGTGGTCATGGTGATCGTGATCGTGGTCATGGTCCTCGTGCTCGAGGAAATGCGGATCGTTGTCGAGCGCGCGCTTGAGGTCGAAGGCGCCGCGGTCGAGCACGTTCCCGAGGTCGAGGCCGGCGCGCTCGGTGCGGTGAATCGTGGCCGAAGGATTGATCGCGCGGATCGTTGCCTCCACGGCGGCGAGCTCATCCTCACTCACCAGGTCGGTCTTGTTGATCACGACCACGTCCGCAAACGCGATCTGGTCTTCCGCCTCGCGGCTGTCCTTCAGCCTCAGCGGCAGGTGCTTGGCATCGACCAGCGCCACCACGGCATCGAGCTTTGTCTTCGAGCGCACGTCGTCGTCCATGAAGAAGGTCTGGGCGACCGGCGCGGGATCGGCGAGCCCCGTGGTCTCGACGACGATTGCGTCGAAGCGGCCCGGTCGGCGCATCAGGCCTTCGACGACCCGGATCAGGTCGCCGCGCACGGTGCAGCATACGCAGCCATTGTTCATCTCGTAGATCTCCTCGTCGGATTCCACGATCAGGTCGTTGTCGATGCCGATCTCGCCGAACTCGTTGACGATGACGGCGTAGCGCCTGCCATGGTTTTCGGAGAGAATACGGTTGAGCAACGTGGTCTTGCCGGAACCGAGATAGCCGGTGAGCACGGTGACGGGGATCTGCGTCTGAAGGTCGGACATGTCTTGCCCTCGATCGAAGGATGAACGTTCGCCGCCCATATAGGACGGACGAGCCGAGATTGCACGGGAGGAAGAGGACGCTCCCCCGACGCGCCCAGGGTTCACGACGGCACCGCAAAGTGTCATCTGTCTGATACAGAGGTCTGACATGGGTTCGTCGGCGAATTAGCCGGCTGGGCCGGAACCGGTCGTCGGGGAAGGGCAGCCGGGGCGTTTTGAGTTCCGGGGACAGACATCTAAGCTCGGGCGGCTGGTCCGAAAGGATGGAGGGGTCATGGCGAAAGCCGAAAAGGGCGCGGCGATCACGCGGTTGCAATCAGCCGCGCGCCTGTCCCGCACCGCGCTCGCAGCGCGTCTGCTCGACCATGGCTTCTATGCCGGGCAGGACCAGATCATGCTGGCGCTGGCGCATGAGGACGGTCAGACTCCAGGCCAACTCGCGACCCGGCTCGGTGTCCGCCCGCCGACTGTGACCAAGACCATAAACCGGCTCCAGGCACAGGCCTTCCTGGAAAAACGGGCTTCGGAGAACGACGCCCGCCAGGCGCACATCTTCCTGACGGACGCGGGCAGGGATGCCATCCGCTCGATCGAGAAGTCCGTCCGCAAGACGGAAAAGCAGGCGCTGAAGGGGCTCGACAAGAAAGAGCAGAAGGCGCTCGCCAAACTCCTGGCCCGCATCGAGGTCAATCTCGCCGGCAATTCCCATGCCGAGCAGCCGGACGACACCGACGACGAGGACTGATTTCGCGCGGAACGACGGCCGGGACGTGCCGGCTTTTTTGCTTGCTCTTCAATTCGCGATCCCTGAAACAGGGGCCGATCAGGCGCGCAACGGCGAAACCAAGTGAAAACCAGCTCCAGGCATCAGGAAGCGGCGACGCCCGTGGCTGCGATCCTCCTGGTGTTCAGCGCCGGATTGACCTTCTCCTTTCTGGATTCCAGCGCGAAGTTTCTCGCCAGCGAAGGGTTCGCTCCTCCGTTCATCGCCTGGATGCGGTTTGCCGGCCACGCCGTTCTCGCCTTCCTGTTTCTGCGGCCATGGAAGACGCTGGCCCTTTTCGCCACCGCGAGCCTGCCGCTTCAACTGTTGCGGGGAATGTTGCTGTTCGCGTCCACCTTGTTCAACTTCCTGGCGCTGCAGACGCTGCAACTGGCGGAGACGGTCTCGATCGCCTTCTTCGCCCCGATGGTCATCACCGCACTGGCAGGCCCCATGCTCGGGGAGTGGGCCGGGTGGCGGCGGTGGCTCGCCGTCATCGTGGGATTTTGCGGCGTCCTCGTCATCACGCGTCCCGGCCTCGGGGTGTTCGGGATCGGGCATGTCTACGCGCTAGGGGCCATGCTGAGCTATTGCTTCTACGTCATCATGACCCGCCACATGGGCGCGCGGGAGACAGCCGAAAGCCTGATCTTCTATTCGGCCCTCGCTCCGGTCGTGCTGATGGCGCCAGCCCTGCCGGTCTACGGCTCGGTGCCGGACCAATGGCTTCACTGGGCCCTCCTGATTTCGCTGGGCTTCTATGGCGCCTTCGGTCACTGGCTGCTGATCCAGGCATACCGCGTCGCGACGACGACGGCGCTGGCGCCCTACGCCTACCTGCAGATCGTATGGATGGTAATGCTCGGCTACGTCATCTTCGGCGATTTTCCGGACGTCTGGACGCTCGGGGGCGCCATGATCATCGTGGCGAGCGGCCTCTACATCGTGCATCGCGAGCGGCAATTGCGGCTGAAGGCCACGGCCGCTCCGCTCCCGCCCGAGTGATCCCGCACGAAAAGCATTGAATAGGACAAAGCCCTTCGCCTATAGCTGACTTAAACAGTTTAAAGATTGCCACGGCTCAGGCGGGAGGGCGTTCTGGCGCAGAAGATAAAGCTTTCGACCATCGCGGACGCGCTGGGCGTCTCGACGGCCACGGTATCACTGGCGCTGCGGGACAGTCCGCTGGTCGCCGATTCGACCCGGGAACGCATCAAGGAACATGCGCGGGCCATCGGCTACATCTACAACCGGCGGGCAGCCAGCCTGCGGACCTCGCGCTCGGGCATCGTGGGCGTCGTCGTGCACGACATCATGAACCCGTTCTTCGCGGAGATATTGAAGGCGATCGAGAGCGAACTGGACCGCAGCCGCCAGACTTTCCTGCTGTCCAACCATTACGACCAGCTCGAGAAGCAGCGGAACTTCATCGACACGCTGCTGCAGCTCGGGGCCGACGGCGTCATCATGTCGCCGGCGATCGGCACGCCGCGCGAAGACATCCAGATGCTGGAGGAGAACGGACTGCCGGCTGTGCTGGTCGCCCGCTCCGTCGAAGGCGCGGGCGTGCCGGTGTTCCGCGGCGACGATTCCTACGGGATCGGACTTGCGACCAACCACCTGATCTCGCTCGGCCACCGGCGCATTGCCATGATCGGCGGCACCGACCAGACGTCGACGGGGCGCCACCGCTACCAGGGCTACGTGCTCG
>CATMOC010000485.1 GCA_950071955.1 uncultured Mesorhizobium sp.
TGCTCTCGTGGCGCCGCGCCGAGTCGGTCATGCTTGCCGAAGCCAACGTGACCATGAAGGAGGTCACCGACTATTTCGGCGCGGACGGCGATCGCATGCATATGGTCTTCAACTTCATGCTCAACCAGCACATGTTCCTCGGCTTCGTCCGCAAGGATGCCGAGCCGATCCGGCGTGTCCTTGCCATGATGCCGGACCTGCCGGTCGAGGGTCAGTGGGGCACGTTCCTGCGGAACCACGACGAACTCGATCTCGGGCGCCTGTCGAGCCTGGAGCGTCAGGAGGTCTTCGATGCGATGGCGCCCGATCCGGGCATGACCGTCTACGATCGCGGCATTCGCAGGCGGCTGGCGCCGATGCTGGAAGGCGACCCGCGCCGGCTCAGGCTCGCCTACAGCCTGATGTTCGCCCTGCCGGGTACGCCCGTCATCTGGTACGGCGAGGAGATCGGCATGGGCGAGAACCTCGATCTCAAGGAGCGCGAGGCGGTCCGTACGCCATTGCAGTGGTCGTCCCGGAAAAATGGCGGCTTTTCCGTCTGCCGACCCGACGAACTCGTTCGTGAAATGACGGAAGAGGGCGACTACGGCTACGCCCGCGTCAACATTGACGCCCAGAACAACGACGCGGATTCGCTGCTGAACTTCATCCGCAGCCTGATCAGGACCCGCCGGGCGGTGCCGGATATCGGCTGGGGGAAATGGGAGGTTCTGGAACTCGATTCGCGGTTGCTGGGGCTGAAATGTTCGTGGCGCGGCAACAGTATCGTGACGGTCCACAACCTGTCGGATGAGACGATCGAGGCAAAGATCGACGTCATGGAAGGCGGCGAGCGGCTGGTGCCGATCCTGACCGGCTCGAGCGGCCGCAATCCAGTCACGTGTGGCGAGAGCTTCAGTCTCGCACCATACGATTTCGTCTGGCTCCGCCCCGACGAGGATCGTCGCTGAGCCCGCGCTCGCCGGCTGTCGCTCCCGCTACTTGCGCAGGACCACCCAGATCGCGTGGATGATGCCGGGTATGTAGCCCAGGAGCGTGAGGAGAATGTTGAGCCAGAAATGCAGGCCGATCCCGACCTGGAGGAAAACGCCTAGGGGCGGGAGGATGATGGCTGCCAATATCCTGATCACGTCCATTGAAAAGGGCTCCTTGTCCTGTTGCCGTGGACAACAGACTGGGAGCCCTGGCGGTTCCGAACGCGGCAACCGCTGGGTGGCCGGTTTTTTGCGCAGGTACTTGAAAAGCTTTCAGTCAGCGGCAGGCGAAACGGCGGCGAACGCCGTTCCGCCGGCCAGCCTCGTCAACCGTACCAGGGTCCCATCACGACGTCTGTTTCCGCTTCCGACTCCCTGACCCTCGCGGCGAACGCATCGGGATCGCTGTCGCGATAGTGATAGGGATAGACATACTGCGGTGCGAACTCGGCAACCGCAGAGGCGGCCTGGTCCACATCCATCGTATAGGGCAGGTTCATGGGTACGAAGGCGATGAAGATGTCTTCCAGGGCGCGCATCTCGGGAATGTCTTCCGTGTCGCCGGCGATGTAGACGCGCCGCCCGTCGATCGAGAGCACGTAGCCGTTGTCGCGGCCCTTGGGATGGTACTGGAGTCGGCCTTCCGTGGTGTTGTGCGCGGGGATCGCGTTGATCTCCATGCCGTCCACCGTGGTGCTCTCGCCGTTGCCGATCGCGGTGGCTTTCGACTTAAGGCCCTCGGGAAGCATGTCGTAGACCGCAGGGTTCGTCACGAGGCGGGTATTGTCGGCGACGATCGCGGAAAGCGTTTCCGCGTCGTAGTGATCGCCATGCTCGTGGGTAATGAGGATGAGATCCGGCGCGGGCTGTCCCTCGTAGGCCGCCGCTCCGCCCACGGGATCGTTGTAGATCGTCATGCCAGGCGTGGTCATGACGAACGAGGCGTGCGAGATCGGGCGGATGGTGATCTGGCCGCTGTCGGTCTCATAGGTGTCGCCCAGACCGTCCTGGGCGCGTGCCGCGTAGGGCATGATGGTCGTCCCGCCGATCGTCGCAAGACCGGATAGTCCGAGCAAGAGCGTTCCGCGTCGGGTGATGTGCATGGCGTACTCCGTTGGCTGAATGTCCAGGGGCCGTTGCCGGGCGGCATCAATCCCCTCGCGCTAAGGGTAGGCGGTCGCGCTCCGATGGCGACCGCACGGCGTTCAACTCTTTATGAGCGACGCGTGATTGGAATCTGGCTCGGCCCTGAGCGAGCTGTCCGAAGACCGCCCGGCGCCGCATCTGCCGGGCAATTTCAATCAGCGCGAGAACATTCAGACATTAACTCGGTCTTGAGCCTTTCGGGGCAGGCTCGCCGGCAGGGGATTTCTTGATGGCCAAGCTCGCCGGCATATTCGTTTCGACGCGCAACCTGAAGCTGATCGGGCTGGCCGTGTGGGTCGCCTCATTCATCGGCGTCGCCCTGCTGCTCGCGGCGTTCAGCTACATGCAGGTCCGCGAGGCGATGCGACAGGATGCGCAGGTGGGGCTCGAGCAGTTCGCCCGCCTCGAAGAAGGCATCCAATCCGCCTTCCAGGCGCTTCGCGCGGATGTCACGGCCACGCCGTGCTCGCCGGAGTTTTATCTGCATATGAGGAAGGTCGCCTATCTGCCGGACGGGCTCAACGAGTTCTTCTACGCGCCCGGGGGCGAGGTCCACTGCTCCTTGAACGCCAATCGCTTTACCGAACCGGTGCAACTTGGCGAGCCCGACTTCACGACCGGGGACGGAAAGGCGTTCTGGATCGATCGCGACGTAAGTTTCGCCGGGCTGCCGGGGCTGGCCGGCACCATCGTCCTCCAGGATCAGTTCGCCACCGTGGTACCGCGCCAGGATCTCAAGCTTCCGCTGCCTACCTGGATCAAGGCCGAGGCGGTCCTTGTCGCGCCCAATGGTCGCTGGTGGCATCGAAGCGGTCACGAGTGGGTCCATCAGGACGTACAGCTTTCGCAACGGCTGGGATGGATCGACGGGCTTTCCGCCCTGCGCCAGACTGTCTGCGTGCCCGAAGGGTTCCACTGCATCGCGACGCGGGCGTCGGTCGCGGAACTGGTGGCGAACAGCAAGCTTCCGGTGGCGGTCCTCCTTATTCTTGCCGGCACCATCGCCAGCTGGATCACGCGGATCTCGCTCGGGTTCCTGCGCCGCTACTGGTCGTTCGAGGCGCGTTTCCTGCGAACCCTGGACGAAAGCTCGATCGTTTGCGTCTACCAACCCATCATCGAGGTGAAGACCAGGGCGGTGGTCGGGTGCGAGGTGCTCGCCCGCTGGCGCGACATCGACGATACGATCGTCTCCCCGGATCGCTTCCTGCCATTCGTGCAGAAGCACAATCTCACGTCACACTTTACCGGTCTCGTCGTGGACAGGGCGTACCGCGATCTGAGCGAGGCGCCGTTCGGCGACCGCTGTCTTCAGGTGAATTTCAACGTCTTCCCCCGTGACCTGGATGCCGCGTCACTCATACGCACCTTCTCCATTTTCGAGGCGGCGAAGGACCGTTTCGAACTGGTGCTCGAGATCGTCGAGTGCGATGACGTCGACATCGGAGAAGGTCAGTCACATATCCGCGCGCTCCGCCAGGCGGGGTTCAAGGTCTACATGGATGATTTCGGCACCGGCTATTCCACCC
>CATMOC010000486.1 GCA_950071955.1 uncultured Mesorhizobium sp.
CTTTCCGCCACGGGGTTGCGGCCGATGAATACCTGGCAGTGGACCGGTTCGGACGCGGCGATATGCGGCGCCTTCGACAGGGAGGAATTGTCGACGGGAACATCGCGGAATCCCAGGAGCGGCTGCCCCTCGGACCTGCAGACCTCGGCGATGACTTCCGCGACATGGGCGCGCTGGGCGGGGTCGCGCGGCATGAAGAAATGGCCGACGGCATAGTGGCCGGCCGGCGGGAGCGTGATCCCCTGCGCCGCCATCTCCTCGCGGAAGAAGCGGTCCGGAATCTGGACGAGCACGCCCGCGCCATCGCCCATCAGCGGATCGGCGCCGACGGCACCGCGATGCGTGAGGTTTTCGAGCATGGCGAGGCCATCCTCGACGATCTGGTGCGAGCGAACGTTCTTCATGTTGGCGATGAAGCCAACGCCGCAGGCATCGTGCTCCTTGCGCGGGTCGTAGAGACCGCGAGCGGCAGGCAGGCCGGCAAAGGCGGGCGCGCGTTTGACGGCGCGCGCATCGAGTTCGGCGGCCAAACGTGGCTCCGTCGTCGCAGATGGCGTGAAAACCGTCATCGTCCTTCCTCCGTTTCGTCCCGCTGGAGGCGACAGCCTCCCTCCGGGTCTTCATCTTAACAGCCCTGGCGAGTTCCTGCACAGGCAGGCGGCCGCGACGGTTCGTAGCGCGCCGGACGCGCGACCATCGTCACCCTTGACCGCCAGCCCGCGGTTCTTGGCTGCTTTCGGTGCCGGTACGCAAGAGCCCGGACCGGCGCGATTTCTCCGCCAGTCCCGGCCCGGTTGTCCGTCAAAAAATAAGACAGCAATACTGTCCTAATTGCACATTGTCAGAAATGGTCGCCGGGCACAAGACCGAAGCGCAAAAAAATGCGGTATCCCTCGCAACAATCGATGCACGGGCAGCCTTCCCGAGAAATTTTGTTGCGCCGAGAGCGTTTCGACCCCGCCAGCGGGAGAATGATAGGGGCTCGAAGAAGGGGCTTGAAGTCCCGCATCGCGGCAAGGCACTCTCCCGCGGCATTTCACGCTTCGGGAAAATCGATGATCTTTGCTTCAGACAATTGGGCCGGCGCCCATCCGGCAATCGCGGCGGCGCTTTCGGAGCACGCCAGCGGATATGCCCGCGCCTACGGCAACAGCGATCTGGATCGGAAGGTCGACGACAGGTTCAGCGAAATCTTCGAGCGCGAGGTCTCAGTCTTCTTCGTTTCGACGGGTACGGCGGCGAACTCGCTCTCGCTGGTTTCGGTCAACAAGCCCGGCGGCGTGGCCTTCTGCCATCGCGAGGCGCATATGACGGAAGACGAGGCGGGCGCGCCGGAATATTTCACCGGCGGTGCGCGGCTCTGCCCGGTGGATGGTCCCCTCGGCCGCATCGACCCGGCGAACCTCGACACGGCGATCGCACGCTATCCGGCCGAATTCGTCCATTCGGGCCGCCCGATGGCGATTTCGGTGACGCAGGCCACGGAAATCGGCACCGTCTACGGCCTCGACGACCTCGATGCGGTCGCCGACGTCGCCAGACGGCATGGCCTGCCGCTGCACATGGACGGCGCGCGCTTTGCCAACGCGCTCGTATCGCTCGATTGCAGCGCGGCGGACATGACCTGGAGGCGCGGCATCGATCTCCTGTCCTTCGGCGGCACGAAGAACGGCTGCTGGTGCGCAGAGGCGGTCGTGCTCTTCGATACCGGCATGGCGCGGGAATTCGCCTTCATCCACAAGCGCGCCGCGCAGCTCTTCTCTAAGTCGCGCTTCGTCGCCGCCCAGTTCGACGCCTACCTCGCGAACGGTCTGTGGCTGCAGACGGCGCGCCATTCGAATGCCATGGCCGCCCGGCTCGCAGGCCATCTGCGCAGGTCTCCCCGCGCGCGCCTCGCCTGGGAACCGCAGGCCAACGAGGTCTTCGCCATCCTGGGTGCGGACGTCTCAGCGTCGTTGCAGCGGGAGGGCGTCGTCTTCCATCCCTGGCACGCCCCGCGAGGCTTTGCGGAGGCAATGGCGCCCGACGAAGCGGTCTTCCGCTTCGTCACCAGCTTCGCGACGACGCAAGAGGACGTTGAGTCTCTGGGCGCGCTGATCGCCTGACCGATCATCCATCATTAACTTTCGGTAACGTCGGCGTCAGGGCTGCGTGATTTTGGGTCGCGTCCTCTTTACTTCCAAGTGAGCAACAGCCTGCCGATGATGGTCTTGCCGGTCTAGACCGGTTTGAACCAGCACCGAGAGGAGACTTGCATGTCGACGAGAACCGTAGTCAGCGCCGCCTATCTGGCGGGCGTCGTCGCGACCGCGCTTTCAGCGGGCATCATCACCACGGCCGGCACCGCTCAGGCCCAGGACAAGGAAAAGTGCTACGGCGTGGCCATGGCCGGTAAGAACGACTGCGCGGCCGGACCCGGCACCACCTGCGCCGGTACGTCCAAGGTCGACTACCAGGGCAATGCCTGGAGCTATGTCGAGAAGGGCACCTGCGCCAAGATCGAACTGCCCGGCGAGCGCATGGGATCGATGGAGCCGCTCAAGCGCGACATGCCGTCGTAAGCACCGGCATCGGAAAACGGAGCTTCCGCGATGAACGCGCATTCGCAGATCCGATCCTCGCACCGGCTCCGCTTTCCGGGTCATCCGGTCGCGGGCAAGGCCGGAGCGAGCTTCAAGCCGGAGCACTTCGATGCGATTGCGGAAGACTCCGGCTTCGGCGGCTTCTTCGAGGTCCACGCCGAGAACTACATGGGCGCCGGTGGACCGCCCCACCTCGCGCTCGCGGCGATCCGGCAGCGCTTTCCGGTTTCCATACATGGCGTGTGCATGTCGATCGGCGGGCCACAGCCGCTCGACCAGGAACATCTGGCGCGTTTCGCCGGCGTGGTGGAGCGCTACGAGCCGGCTCTGGTATCCGAGCATCTCGCCTGGTCGACGCATGACGACGTCTTCTTCAGCGACCTGCTTCCGCTGCCATACACCAGTGCCACGCTCGCCCATGTCTGCGCCCATGTCGACCAGGTGCAAGAGGCGATCGGCCGCAGGATCCTGATGGAGAACCCCGCAACCTACGTGTTGTTTGCCGAGTCCACCTTTTCCGAGACCGAGTTCATCCGCGAGATGGCGCGGCGCACGGGATGCGGCCTGCTGCTGGACGTCAACAACGTCTTCGTCTCCGCCACGAACCACCGCTTCTCCGCGATGGACTATCTCGACGAATTCCCGCTGCATCTCGTCGGTGAGATCCACCTGGCAGGCCATGACGAGCAGGCCGACGACGAAGGCCGGCCGCTCCTGATCGACACGCACGACCGTCCCGTGCCGGACCCCGTCTGGTCGCTCTACGAAACGGTGATCGGCCGCATCGGCCCGGTCCCGACGCTCGTGGAATGGGACAGCGACATTCCCGAGTGGCACGTCCTGCGCGCCGAGGCGGAGGCGGCAGGACGCATTCTCGAACGCAACGCGAGCATGGCGGAGGCGAGGCATGGAACGCGCGGCTGAGGTCGGCCGTCCCGGTCTGCCGGCACCGGGCGAAGCCGCCGGAGGGTATGCCGCCGCTTTCGCAGCCTGCCTGCTCGATCCGGACCGCAACGCGCCGGAGAACATCGCGGCTCCCGGTGGCGGGCGCGCCGCGAAGC
>CATMOC010000487.1 GCA_950071955.1 uncultured Mesorhizobium sp.
CGCGAGAACCTCGGCCGTGTCGCGCAACTGCGGAATGGCCCGCTCGCTGACGAAGGATCCGATCTCGACCCGCCGCAGCCCGGTTCCGACGAGCCGCCGCAGGAACGAGATCTTTCTCGCGGTGGGGATGAACGGCCCGATGCTCTGGTAGCCGTCACGAGGACCGACTTCCACGATTTCGACGCGCGATGGCCGGACAGTCCGCATCAGATCACCCCTTCGCGCCGCATGGCCGCGATTTCGGCGGGCTGCATGCCGAGGATGTCGCTCAGCACCTCCTCCGTATGCTCGCCGACGGCCGGGCCGGCCCAGCGTATCTTTCCGGGATCGTCGGGAACATGCGGCACGATGCCGAGATGCAGCACCTTGCCGAAGAGCCGGTCGTCGACCTCCCGCACCATGCCGCGGTGGCGGAACTGCGGGTCGGCGGCGCATTCGGCGGCGGAATAGACGCGCGTGGAGGGAATGTCGGCGTCGTTGAGTTTCCTCTCGATCTGGCCGACGGGCAGGCTCCGTGTCCATGATCCGATCAGTTCGTCGAGTTCCACCACGTTCGCCACGCGCATCCGGTTGTTCGCGAAGCGCTGCTCCTGCGGCAGTTCGGGGCGCCCGATCAACCGGGACAGGCGGGCAAACAGCGGTTCGGAATTCGCGGCGATGAGTATCCATTTGCCGTCGGAGCAGGGATAGGCGCTGGACGGTGCCGCGGTAGGGATACGCGATCCTGTCGGCTGGCGGACCTTTCCGAGCGCGGCATACTCGGGAAGCATGCCCTCCGTCATGCTGAGCACCGCCTCGCTCAGCGCCACGTCCATGGTGCGGCCCTTTCCGTCGCCAGCCGCGCGGTCGCGCTGCCAGACGGCGGACACGATGCCGAAGGCCGCATAGAGGCCGGCAAGCGAATCGCCGATGCTCACGCCGACACGGACGGGTGGCAGATCCGTGGTGCCCGGCTCGTGGTCGGTGAGATAGCGGAGCCCGCCGATGGCTTCGCCGATGACGCCGAAGGCGGCCCGGTCGCGATACGGTCCGTCCTGGCCGTAACCCGAGATATGCGCGATCACGAGATCCGGTCTGGCGGAACGCATGATCGCGTCGCCCAATCCCAGACGCTCGAGCTGGCCAGGACGGAAATTCTCCACGACGGCATCGCAGCGGGCCGCGAGCGCCAGTACGAGGTCCGAGGCGCCTGGTGCTTTCAGGTTGACCGTGACCGAGCGCTTGTTGCGGCCGTGGATCGACCACCAGAGCGAATTGCCGTCGATCTGGGCGCCCCACTGCCTGACCGGATCGCCTGCCGGAGGTTCGATCTTGATGATGTCCGCTCCCAGATCGCCGAGAACGCGGGTGCAGAACGGTGCGGCGACGAAATGGCCGATCTCCAGCACGCGCAATCCGGTCAACGGTCCGTGGCTTGCGGTCTCGGTCATGCGTTTCCTTGATGTCTCTTTCTCGGAAAGGGGAGGTTTCGAAGGCCTTCCGGCCCCGTTTGAAGCCTGCTTGATCGATAGCGCGCGGGAGGTTGGGGTATGTCCTCCATGCCGGGGACATCAGGCAGGGGCGCATCGGCGGGGAGACGGAAAACGCCGGTACCCCAAGGGTGTCCTATGCTCCCTGGACTGCACTGCGCATCAGGTTTGTCGGTACGGGAATGCTCAAGCCGCGGGCGGGGCGAAACCCGCCCGGTTGATGCGGACGTTCGTGATGATGAGGTAGATGGCGAGCCCGACGAAGAGCGCCGACAGAAGCAGCAGTGCCGGGAACAGCCCGATCGCGTCCGCCGCCGCCCCCGTCGCTATGACCGGAATGGAGGAACCGAAGTAGCCGCAGATGTAGAGCGCCGAGACGACCGAGGCGCGATAGCGGGACGGCGCTATGTGGTTGATCAGTTGCGAGCATCCCATCCAGCTCAGCCCCTGCGAAGCACCCGCCAGGGCGACGCCGACCGCCAGTCCGATCGCCGAGTGCCAGACGAGCATGACGTTCACGATGACGATGCTGGGAATGACGAGCGCGAGGCCGAGCGTGATGGCGCGCGGAAACTCCATGCCGCGGGTGAAGAGCTGCACGACACCCGCGGTGGTGAGAAACGCCACGACCATCAGGCCGCCCAGCAGCCTGTTGTGGGAGCCGAGAACTTCATAGACGAGCGACGGGCCGAGCGAGAGCCACAAGCCGGTGTTAGCCCAAGCGAGCACTCCGATGAGCGCGGCGAACAGGAACCCGGACCTGATCCCGGCCGGTATGTGCAGCCCCTGGGGGGCGAAGGACGCATCGCGCCACCGGACCTTGTTCTCGGGAAGAATGGTCTCGCGGACCGTCATCATCAGCATGATGCCGACGATGATGCCGGCGATCTGCAGGATGAAAGGCAAGGTCACGGCCACAGCCGTCGAATGAGCGAAATAGACGATCATCGTGGCGGCGAGCAGCCCGACCGCGGGGGAGGCAAGCGTCGCCAAGGCGCCGATCCTCGATCTTGCGCGGGATCTTGGCAGTCTCGGCGCCTGGGTGCGGATGCATTACGTTTACCCGTATCCGCACGTGCGCGAGCTGATCCCGCTGATGGCGGAAGGTGGCGTACTGCCCTATCTCGACATTCCGTTCCAGCACGCCCATCCGGATACGCTCAAGCGCATGGCGCGTCCGGCCGCCGCGGCCCGCACCCTGGACGAAATCGCCGCCTGGCGCGACATCTGCCCGGACATCACCCTGCGGTCGACCTTCATCGTCGGCTATCCCGGCGAGACCGAGGATGAGTTCCAGACCCTGCTGGACTGGATGGACGAGGCGCAACTCGACCGCGTCGGCTGCTTCCAGTACGAGAATGTCGCCGGGGCGCGGTCGAACGCCCTGCCGGATCATGTGCCCGACGAGGTGAAGCAGGACCGCTGGGACCGCTTCATGCAGAAGGCGCAGGCCATCTCGGAGGCGAAGCTGGCGGCCAAGGTGGGCCGGACGCTTCGGGTCATCGTCGACGATGTGGACGAGGACGCCGCCACCTGCCGCACCATGGGCGACGCGCCCGAGATCGACGGACAGGTCTTCCTGCGCGATGTCGGACCGGATATCGCGCCCGGCGACATCCTCGACGTCACGATCGAGGACGCCGATGCCCACGACCTGTTTGGCGCCATCGGCTAGAACCGCCCCATGAGGCTGCACCACAAACGGTATCTGCTGTTCCTCGTGGTGATGGCGATAGCCTTGTGGCCCGCGCTCGCCTTCGTCCCATGGGCCAGCGCGCTTCTGATCGCATTCGATGTCGGTGTTCTCGCCTTCATCCTGTCCTGCATCGGAGTGTGGCGGCATGGCGGCCCCGAAATGTTGCGGCGCGAGGCGCGGGCGAACGATGTCGGCGGGATCGGCCTCCTGTTCATCACCGCGCTCATCTGCGCCAGCGTCACTGGCGCGCTGTCCACTCTGCTGCTGGGCAAGAATTCCCTGTCGGCAGGAGAAATCGCGCTGATGGTCGCCACGCTGATCGCGACCTGGTGCTTCGCCAATCTGGTTTACACCTTCCACTACGTCCGCCTCTACTGGAGCGACGGGGACCGGCCGGATGGCGGGCCTGAAGACGCACCGCCCGGCGAACAGGGCGGGTTGCAGTTTCCCGGCGATGCGGCGCCAGAGATCGGA
>CATMOC010000488.1 GCA_950071955.1 uncultured Mesorhizobium sp.
GCCTCGCCCGCCGCGAGCCCGTGCACGACCGACACCCGCTCGTCGAACACGAAGCACTCGCCCCGCCAGCGGCTTTCAGCCGCCGGCACCTCTTCCAGGTAGCGCAGGATGCCGCCCTTGAGGTGATGCACGTCGGGAAAGCCGAGCGACTTCATGTAAGCCGTCGCCTTCTCGCAGCGGATGCCGCCGGTGCAGAACATCGCGATCCTGCGGCCCTCCAGCGAAGCGCGATTGCGCTCGATCCATACGGGGAACTCGCGGAAGCTGGCGGTGCCGGGGTCGACGGCGCCTGTAAAGGTGCCGATCGCGGTCTCGTAGGCATTGCGCGTGTCGATCACCACGGTATCCGGATCCTCGACCAGGCGGTTCCAGTCGCGCGGATCGACATAGGCGCCGACACCCTCCAGCGGATCGACGCCATCGACGCCCATGGTGACGATCTCGCGCTTCAGCCGCACCTTCAGCCTGTGGAACGGCATCTCTTGCGCCCGGCTGAACTTCACCTCGGCATCGGCGATGCCTGCCTCGTCGCGGAGCCAGGAAAGCAGTTCGTCGATTGCCGCGTCGCTGCCGGCCACCGTTCCGTTGATGCCCTCGCGGGCAAGCAGGAGCGTTCCCCGGATGCCACGGGCGGCGCAGAACGCATCGAGCGGCTGGCGCAGCGCCGCCGGATCGCTCAGCCGGCAGAAGCGGTAGAGCGCGGCGACCTTGAATCCGGCTGCGGGTGTGGATAGATCCGACATGGCGCATCGCCTAGATCGTTGGGCTTGCTGGCGCAAGCGAAGAGATAGGGTGGAAATCTGTCAACGTCCGTCGGCGTTGCAGGAATATGTTCCTCGACAGGAATCGATGAGGATGCCGGGACATGTTCGAACAGGAAACCATCGCACGCATCAACAGGACGGCCGAGGAAGCAGGGCTCGAACCCGCGGCGCTGCTGGCCGTCGCCGAAGTCGAGAGCGCCGGCAAGGCGTTCGCCACGGTGGGCGGCAGGCGCGAACCCCTGATCCGTTTCGAGGGACACTATTTCGACCGGCGCCTCACCGGCGCCAAGCAGGCGCAAGCCCGCGCCGCCGGGCTCGCGTCGCCCAAGGCCGGCGGCGTGGCCAATCCGCGTACGCAAGCCGGACGCTGGGACCTGCTCGAACGCGCCTGCGCCATCGACCGGAAGGCCGCCTGGGAATCGGTCTCGTGGGGGCTCGGCCAGGTGATGGGCGCGCACTGGCTCTGGCTCGGCTATGCGAACGTCGAGGCGCTGGTCGGGGAAGCGCGCAGCGGCGCCGCCGGCCAGGCGAGGCTGATGGTCCGCTATATCGACAAGGCCGGCCTGCGCGCCGCAATTGAACGGCGCGACTGGGCGGCCTTCGCGAAGGGCTACAACGGCCCGGCCTACAAGAAGCACGGCTACGACACCAGGATCGCCGCCGCCTATGAAAGGCACCGCAAGGCGGGCGGAGGGACCGGAAAGGATACATCGGGCGAGGAGACGGCCCCGGACGACCGGACGTTTTGGAGAAGCGGCGACCGTGGCGCCGGTGTCGCCGAACTGCAGACGCTGTTGTCCGCCGCCGGCCATGCCTGCGCGATCGACGGCGTCTTCGGACCCGCCACCGCGGCGGCGGTTCGCCGGTTCCAGCAGGAGAACGGTCTTTCGCCCGACGGCATCGCCGGACCCAGGACATCGGCCGCGCTGCGTCGGATGAAATCGGCAGGTGAGGAGGAAACCGATTTCTGGCTTCGGCTGCGAGCCTTCGTCACGCGGCTTTACAGGGCCGCCTGAATTCCGCCGGAGCCGGACTTCTGGTTGCGGGAACGATAGGCTATACCGTTGCGGTCTCAGGATCCGCGGAAGGGAACGACGTCCTCATGCCCCAGAAAGCCGACAAGCTCCTTCCCCTCATGACGGGCCAGCCGGTGATCCCGGTGCTGAAGATCGCGCGCGCCGCCGATGCGGCGCCGCTGGCGCGGGCGCTTGCGAGAGGCGGGTTGCCGGCGGTGGAGATCACCCTGCGCACCCGCGAGGCGATCGACGCGATCCGCATCGCCGCGGCCGAGGTGCCGGAGGCGATCGTGGGCGCCGGCACCATCCTGACGCCACGCCAGTACGACCAGGCGACGGCTGCAGGCGCCCGTTTCGTCGTCAGTCCCGGCATGACGCAGGAACTGCTGGATGCCGCGCGCGCCAGCGACGTGCCGCTGTTGCCGGCCGCGATCACGCCGAGCGAGATCATGGCCGCCATGGAAGAGGGCTATTCGCTGCTGAAATTCTTCCCGGCCGAGCAGGCGGGCGGCGCGGCGTTCCTGAAGGCGCTGGCCTCGCCGCTCGCCGGCGTGCGCTTCTGCCCCACGGGCGGAATCACCGCGGCGAATGCGGGCGAATATCTGCGGCTGCCCAACGTGATCTGCGTCGGCGGTTCCTGGGTCGCGCCGGACGAACTGGTGGATGCGGGAAACTGGGACGCCATCGAGGAGCTGGCACGCCAGGCGGTCGCGGCCGCAGGGGGCTAGCCCAGACCAGAAGAAACGCCTCGCCCGCACGGACGAGGCTCGATCGACGCCGCGATCAGTTGGTGTCGAAGGTTGCCACGGACAGGAAGGTGACCGCGTTGCCCGAGAACCTTGCCGGATCCGGCTCCTTCATGGCCGGCACGAAGCCGCTCGTGTAGACCTGCCGGGGCGAGGTGCGGATCTCGTTGTAGGCCAGCGACGGCTCCTTGGCCGAAGCGATGGCGCGCGTCAGGTGGCCGGAACGCTCGAGCGCCCAGCGTGCCGCAACTTCCTCGACCGGAATGACCACCGGCTTGCGATCGGCCTTCAGGTCCTGCGGGCCCGGCTTGGCCGATTTCCCGGTGGTCTTCACCTCCGAGGCGATCGCCTTCACGGGATCGACGCTGCCGTTGCTGGCGAGCAGCACAGCACGTTGCGACGCGGTGTTGCCATCGCCGGTAGCGACGCGCGAACCCTTGCCGATCTTCTGCTCGACGGCGCCCACGATGTCGGACTGGATGCGCACGCGGGCCTCACGCGCCTCGGGGCGCGGTGCCGGCATCGCCGCGATCATTTCCTCGATAGGCCCGCCGGACGGACGCAACTGCGGCACCGGCGCGAAGGCCGCGAGCGCGATCGTATCGCTGGGGGGGACGGGCTCTTCCGGCCGCCGGGACGGCATTGCCGACTGCGTGTCGGACAGCGACGCTATTACGGAACTGCGGATCTGCCCGGCCGCGTCGGCAACCGGCGTTTCCGGCAAGGCTTCCGCGACCTTCGCCGCCGCGACGAGTTCCGCGGCCGGTCTCGTGGTCGGCGTGGGGACGGCCAACGCCACGACGGTTTCTTCCTGGGCGGGTTCTGCTGCGGGTTCGACCACCGGAGCGGCACCGGACGCGCTTGCGACGAGAACCGTGGTTTCGGGAACGATGCGTTGCGCGAAGACCGGGAGCGGAACGCTGCGGGCCGGCAGGGACGCGATGATCTGTTCCGGAGTCGGCTCGGCCTTTTCGGGTTCGCGCGCCGGGGCCGGCGCGGACGCCGCTGCGACGGCCACGCCCGGCAGTGCCTGCTTCTCGGGTTCCTTGCGGGTCGCGGCGGCGGCCGCCACCGGCGTCGATCAGCCG
>CATMOC010000489.1 GCA_950071955.1 uncultured Mesorhizobium sp.
AGAAAATCGGCCGCTGTGGCCATGCCGTTGTAGTGAGCCGGAATTGCGCGGCCGGCGACGTAATAGACGTCGACCCGCGCGGTGCGCGCCAGCCAGCCGATCACCACGTAGAAGCCGACCGTGAAAACGAGAAAGCCGGCCCCGATCGACGCGCTTCCGACCCCCATCTGTTCCAGCACCGCCATGAAGGCGAAGAACGCGAGAAAGCCCAGCGTGTAGAGCGCATAGACCTTCCCGAGATTGTCGATGAAGCGGGCTTTTCCCGCGGTTTGATTAGCCATTGTCGCCCCCTCAGTCGCCAACGCCGAATTCGTCGTCAATTGCGTCCTGGCGCCAGTTCTGGATCCAGATCAGTGCGACGAACGCGATGAGCGAACCCTGGACGGACATGTAGTATCCGAACGGGAAGCCCAGGAACGTGAACGAATTGAGCGGTGCCGCCGCCCACGGGATGATGATTGCAAAGAGAACCCAAAGGGCCAGAATCACGTAGGTCAAGTTTCTGGTCTTGATCCAGTGCTGTGCCCGGGCCCCAGCGTCTGCGCTGGCCATCGAAGTTACCTCCCCTCGAGCGTGCCCGCGCGGGATGCCCGGACACAAGCCGCCCCGACCAGGATGGATTCGAGGCTGTGTAAATGATTAACCTCGAATACCCCTTGTGCAAATAATCCTATCGTAGCATGTCCAACGAGCCTTCCGGCCATCGGGTGAGCATGAAGCACGTCGCCAGCCAATTCGTCGAAGCCGCCCGATGGGTGCGCGAGAGCATCTCCAAACTGTCGATCCGGCGCGATTCGGCTCCGATCGACAGTGTCGAACGCGTCTGCCACTTTGCGCGCACCCGCGCCGCCCTGATCTCCCAGAAGAAGCTCTACGGCTATCTCAAGGAGAGGATGGGAACCCGCTATCCGAAGATGTTCACCGACGAGGTCTTCGTGCAGTCGATCAACGTCGCGAAGCTCCATGTCTACGCAGCCAGCCTCGCGGACCTCACGTGCTTCTGCGTCGCGAATGCCACCGGGGACCCGGCCTTCACGAACGATGACCGTAACCGCATTGCGCGGGAGTGCTTCCGGGCGGGGATCGAGGAGAACACGGGCGAGGCATCGCAGGCGGATCGCCAGGCCTGGATCGATGCCTTCGATGCACGTCTGGCGAAGACGGTCTGGTCCATGCGCCGCGCCGGCGGCCAGCACTTCATCGAATGTGGACCGGCGCTGATCCGCTGGGCTCCCATTGCCGACGAACTGAAGCGATACGACCGCGAGATCGTGGAGAACTCCATACGCTACGCGTTCGTCGAGGTGCGGACCGATTTCCTCAACCGTCTCGACGGTGTAGCCGTGGCAGGGGACTGGCGGCGGATCGACGGATGACGCAAACCCGCATTGCCGCGGTTGCATCGACCCGGGCGCGGTGTCGTGGCTATTGAGCCGGTGATTGCTTCTCCATAAGAAGGGAAGCGTGCGGAGTGGGGAAGCGCTGCTTTGATGTTCAAGAAAATCCTGATTGCCAACCGCGGCGAGATCGCCTGCCGCGTCATCAAGACCGCCAGGAAAATGGGTATTGCGACCGTTGCCGTCTATTCGGATGCCGACCGCGACGCGGTGCATGTCGAGATGGCCGACGAGGCCGTCCACATCGGTCCGGCAGCGGCCGCTCAGAGCTATCTGGTCGGCGAGAAGATCATCGAGGCGTGCAAGCAGACCGGGGCCGAAGCGGTCCATCCGGGCTACGGCTTCCTGTCCGAACGCGCGAGCTTCGTCGAAGCGCTCGACAAGGAAGGCATCGTCTTCATCGGCCCGCCGGCGAAAGCGATCGCCGCGATGGGCGACAAGATCGAGTCGAAGAAGCTGGCCAAGGAAGCGGGCGTCAACGTCGTCCCGGGCTCGAAGGATGCGATCGACACCACGCAGGATGCGCTGAAGGTCGCGCAGGATATCGGCTATCCGGTGATGATGAAGGCTTCCGCCGGGGGCGGGGGCAAGGGCATGCGCCTCGCCTGGAACGACACCGATGTCGAGGAAGGCTTCGAGGCGACCAAGCGCGAAGGCCTCAATTCCTTCGGCGACGACCGCGTCTTCATCGAGAAGTTCGTCGAGGACCCGCGCCATATCGAGATCCAGATCCTGGGCGATCAGCAGGGGAACATCGTCTACCTGAACGAGCGGGAATGCTCGATCCAGCGCCGCCACCAGAAGGTGGTCGAGGAAGCGCCGTCGCCCTTCGTCACGCCCGAAATGCGCAAGGCGATGGGCCAGCAAGCGGTCGCGCTGTCGCAGGCGGTCGGGTATTTCTCCGCCGGGACGGTGGAACTGATCGTCAGCGGCGCGGACAAGACGGGTGAAAGCTTCTACTTCCTCGAGATGAACACCCGCCTGCAGGTGGAACACCCGGTGACCGAGGCGATCACCGGCGTCGATCTGGTCGAATGGATGATCCGCGTGGCGGCGGGCGAGGAACTGCCCTTCAAGCAGGAAGATATCAAAATCGACGGCTGGTCGATCGAAACGCGCGTCTATGCCGAAGACCCCTATCGCAACTTCCTGCCGAGCATCGGGCGGCTGGTCCGCTACGAACCGCCGGTGCCGGGCTGGACCGGCGCAAGCGGCCCCGCCGGGCGGCGCGGGCACGAGATGGGCGGCGGCGGCATCCGTGTGGATGACGGTGTGTTCGAAGGCGGCGAAGTCTCGATCTTCTACGACCCGATGATCGCCAAGCTGATCACCTGGGGCCCGACCCGCGATGCCGCGGCGGACCTGCAGGTCGAAGCGCTCGATGCCTTCCGCGTCGAAGGGCCGGGGCACAATATCGATTTCCTCAGCGCGATCATGCAGCACCCGCGGTTTCGCTCGGGCGAGCTGACCACGGGCTTCATCGCCGAGGAATATCCCGAAGGCTTCCAGGGCGCGGCGGTTGGCGAGCCGAGGCTGAAGCTGGTCGCGGCGCTGATCGCCGGGGCGCAATGCTCGGTCATGGCGCACGAGGGGCAGATCTCGGGCCGCCTCGATGGTGCGCCCAAGGTGCCGTCCGACTGGGTCGTGAAGATCGACGGTCGCACATTCGAAGTGGAGCTCGGCCAGGGCGGGGCTACCGTCGATGGCGAATGGATCGCGGGCACGACCGACTGGCAGCCGGGCATGGTCCTCGCCGCCGCCAACGGCAATGGCGAGAACCTGGCGATCCAGTTGCGGCGGACCAGCAGTGCCATGTGGGCGCTGACCACGCGCGGCAAGACGCACAAGGGCCTCGCGGTGCCTGCGCGGCTGGCTCCGCTGCTCGATCACATGATCGAGAAGGAGCCGCCCGATCTTTCCAAGATGCTCATCTGCCCGATGCCCGGCCTGCTGGTAAAGCTGCACGTGGCCGAGGGTGACGAGGTCCAGCCGGGCCAGCCGCTCGCCACGGTCGAGGCGATGAAGATGGAGAACATCCTGCGCGCCGAGAAGGAAGGCACGATCTCCTCCATCAACGCCGCCGAGGGCGACAGCCTGGCAGTGGACGAGGTGATTCTGGAGCTGGAGTAGTGCACCTCTCGCACGAACCCGATGCTCCGCCGGGGGAGCAGATCAGCTTCGACGACTTCCTCAAGGTTGATATCCGTGTCGGCACC
>CATMOC010000490.1 GCA_950071955.1 uncultured Mesorhizobium sp.
AGCCCACGCTCTTCACCAATGCGAAGAACACGATGCGGATCGCCCAGGAGGAAATCTTCGGGCCGGTGCTCACGGCGATTCCCTTCTCCGACGAGAAGGAGGCGCTGGCTTTAGCTAATGACGTCAGCTACGGCCTGGCCGGCTATCTGTGGACTTCAGACGTCACCCGCGCCTTTCGGTTCTCCGAGGCCCTGGAGGCGGGCATGATCTGGGTGAATTCGGAAAATGTGCGCCACCTACCAACTCCTTTCGGCGGCGTGAAGAGCTCCGGCATCGGGCGCGACGGCGGGGACTGGTCGTTCGACTTTTACATGGAAACCAAGAATGTGGCCTTCGCGACCGAGGCGCACAAGATCACCAGGCTCGGCTGAAGGCGGAGGGACGTACAGCTATGCCGTTACCATCACCCAATCTCTACCCAGACTTCAATATCGTTCGCCTCTCCCACGTGGAATTCGTAGTCACGGATCTCACTCGTTCCAAAGCGTTCTATGCGGAGGCGCTCGGTCTGCAGGTCACCTATGACGACGGCGACAGAATCTGCTTGCGCGCGCTCGAGAAGCGCAATCACCACTGCATCATCCTGAAGAAGGGCGAGGAGCCGGTCGCGCGGGACCTCGGCTTCAAGGTCTATTCGGATTCCGACCTCGACAAAGCCGAGACCTTCTTCAAGGCAAAGGGGCTGCCTGTCGCCTGGGTGGAGCGTCCGCATCAAGGCCGGATGCTGAAGACGCAGGATCCGTTCGGCGTGCCGCTCGAATTCTATCACCAGATGGAAACGCTGCGGCCGATCCACCAGCAATACAGGCTCTACAAGGGCGTGCGGCCGCTCCGCATCGACCATTTCAACTGCTTCTCGACGGATGTCGACGCCTCGGTCGCCTTTTACAACGAGCTCGGCTTCCGCGTGACGGAATATACCGAGGACGAGGAGACGAAGAAGCTCTGGGCGGCATGGATGCACCGCAAGGGCGGCGTCCACGACATGGCGTTCACGAATGGCCGCGGCCCCAGGCTCCACCACGTCGCATTCTGGGTGCCGACGCCGCTCGCTATCATCGACCTGCTCGACCTGATGTCGACATCCGGTTACCTGGCTAACATCGAGCGTGGCCCCGGACGCCACGGCATCTCGAACGCGTTCTTTCTCTATATCCGCGACCCCGACGGCCATCGCATCGAGATCTATTGCTCGGACTACCTGACAGTCGATCCGGATCTCGAGCCGATCAAATGGGACCTCAAGGATCCGCAGCGACAGACGCTACGGGGCGCGCCCGCGCCCAGGAGTTGGTTCGAGGAAGGCACGCTGTTCGAAGGCGCGGCGGTCGAAGAGCCGAAGTTGAAAGCTCAGCCGATCGTCGCGCCATGAACAACCTTCCCCGTCTCGCCTCCTTTCACGCCGAAGGAAAGTCCCGCTACGGCCTTGCGCGCGACAACGGCGTTGTCGACCTGTCGATCCGCTGTCCCGAATGGCCGTCGCTGCGCGAGGTCATAGCGGCCGGGGCGCTGTCGAAGGTTGCCTCTGAGGCCGCCGGTTTGCCGATCGATTTTAGCCTCGACGACATCACCTATGAGATCCCGATTCCGGCGCCCGAAAAGCTGATCTGCGTCGGCGTCAACTTCCCCGACCGAAACGCTGAATACAAGGACGGGCAGGAAGCGCCGCCGAACCCGTCGCTGTTCGTTCGGTTCCCGCGCTCCTTCGTCGGCCATGATGCGCCGATCATACGTCCCCCGGAATCGCCGCAGCTCGACTACGAGGGCGAGATCGTCATCGTCATCGGCAAGGCCGGACGCCGCATTCCACAGGCCGATGCGCTGTCGCATATCGCGGCGCTGTCGCTTTGCCACGAGGGCACGATCCGCGATTGGGTGCGGCATGCAAAGTTCAACGTCACGCAGGGCAAGAATTTCGACGCGACCGGTTCAATCGGCCCCTGGCTCGTTCCGTTCAAGGACGAGGTGCAAATTGCTGACGTCCGGCTGACCACGCGGGTCAACGGCGAAACACGCCAGGAAGACCGCACTAGCCGCATGATCTTCTCCTTCGCGCGGATTATCAACTACATCTCTATTTTCACCACCTTGGTACCCGGCGACGTCATCGTCACCGGCACCCCTACCGGGGCGGGAGCGCGCTCCGATCCGCCGGTCTGGCTGAAACCCGGCGACGTAGTCGAAGTCGAAGCGGAGGGCATCGGCACGCTACGCAATACGGTGGCAGACGAGGATGCGCCATGACTCGTGAGGAGATCGAGCAGGCGGCCGTCGCGCTCGACCGAGCCGAACGCGCGCGCCGGCAGATTGGCTTGCTGTCGATCACCCATCCAGACATGACGATGGATGACGCCTATGCCGTGCAGGCGGCCTGGATGGAAAAGAAGAAGCGCGAGGGTCGCCGCGTCATCGGCCGAAAGATCGGGCTCACCTCGAAAGCGATGCAGCAAGCACTCAACATCGACATTCCCGATTCGGGCATCCTTTTCGACGACATGCTCTTTGAGACCGGAGGAACCGTGCCGGAAGGCCGCTTCATCCAGCCTCGCATCGAGGCGGAGATCGCCTTCGTGATGAGCGGCGACCTGAAAGGTCCGGACGTGACGGTGGCCGACGTGCTGGCGGCGACCGATCACGTGGCGCCGTCGCTCGAAATTTTGGACACCCGCATCCTGCGCGTTGATCCGGCAACGAAGAAGACGCGCAACGTCTGCGACACCATCGCCGACAATGCGGCCAATGCCGGAATTGTTCTCGGGAGGCACAGGCTGCGCCCTTCTGAGGTCGATATGCGCTGGATGGGCGCGATCGTGCTCCGCAACGGCGAGGTCGAGGAAACCGGTCTCGGCGCCGGCGTGCTCAATGATCCCGCGGCCGGTATCGTCTGGCTCGCCAACCGGCTGGCGGAATACGGCGACTGGATTGAGGCAGGCGAGATCGTGCTGTCCGGTTCCTTTGTTCGGCCCGTCGAGGCGCGGTCGGGCGACGAGATCGTCGCCGATTTCGGCCCGTACGGGCTGGTCGACTGCCGCTTCGAATAGGAAACAGACATGCCCGCGCCACATAATCGCTTCAAGCGAGCTCTCTTGAGCGGTCAGCGCCAGCTCGGCCTGTGGGTCGCGCTCGCCAATCCGATATCCGCTGAACTCTGCGCAAGAGCCGGGTTCGACTGGTTGCTGCTCGACGGCGAACATGGACCGAACGATGTCCGGAGCATTCTGCATCAGTTACAGGCGGTGAGCGCCTATCCCGGCAGCCCTGTTGTACGCATTCCCGTGGCCGATGCGACGCACATCAAACAGATGCTCGATATCGGGGCGCAGACGCTTCTAGTTCCGATGGTCGACACGCCCGACCAGGCGATAACGATGGCAAAGGCGATGCGCTATCCCCCGCTCGGTACGCGCGGTATCGGCGCGGCGCTAGCCAGGGCGTCGGGCTTCAATTTGATTCCCGACTACCTTCAGACAGCGGACGCGGAAGTCTGTCTGCTCGTCCAGGCGGAGGCGAGGAAATCAATCGAAAATCTCGAAGCGATTGCCGCGACGGAAGGCGTCGACGGGGTCTTCATCGGCCCTTCCGATCTTGCGGC
>CATMOC010000491.1 GCA_950071955.1 uncultured Mesorhizobium sp.
GGATGCTGCGCAGGCGCCTTTCCCCTGCCGGTCCCGAAGATTTCGACGTGCTGGCCGATCTGCGCGGGGAAGGGTATACCGACTATCTGGTCCAGTTGCAGCGGTTCGCGCCGGCCGGTGCCATCGGCGAAATGGACTGCGTCAACGCGTCCTGGGCGACGCGAAGCCCCACCGGCTTTTCCGACCGCGACATCGAAGCGCTGACCGCGCTTTTTCCCGGCTTCGCGCTCGCGTTGAAGTCCGTCTCGCTCCAGCGGATCGCGGCGACGCTGCTCGAAACCTATCTCGGCCGCGACGCGGGCCGGCGCGTGCTTCAGGGGCGCATCGAGCGCGGCGAGACCGAGCACGTGCGGGCGGTCATCTGGTTCAGCGATCTGCGCAGTTTCACGCGCCTCACCGATACGGCGCCGCCGGATCACATCATCCCCTTCCTCAACGGCTATGCCGAGGCGGTCATCTCCTCGATCCACGAGGCGGGCGGCGATGTATTGAAGCTCATCGGCGACGGAACCCTGGCGATCTTCGATGCCCGGGACGAGGCCGCCGCCTGCCGCCGCGCGCTCGACGCCGTCTCGCGCGCGCGCCGACGCGTGGCGGAACTTAATCGAACCAGGCGATCCGATGGGCTCTTCGCCACCGAAGCCTATGTCGGATTGCATCTCGGCGAAGTCTTCTACGGCAACATCGGCAGCACCGACCGTCTCGACTTCACCGTGATTGGACCGGCCGTCAACATGGCCAGCCGGATATCGGCGATGTGCCGTTCGGCCGAACGGGACGTGCTCATCTCCGCCGATTTCGTCCGGCATCTCGCCGACCTGCCACCGGAGGTGGTTTCGGTCGGCCGCTATGCCTTGCGTGGCTTCGACAGGCCGCAGGAACTTTTCACGATCGTTCCGGAGGAGCCGATTGAATCGAATTCGTCGCTTCCGTCCGCTCTTCCCGCCTGACGCTGCGCACGAAGCGGCTTGCCGAACCGCACGTTCGCCGCTATGGAATCTGGCATGACGAAAATGTCGATCGCACAGGCTTGGTGGTGGGGCTGCTGACAGCGGCCTGATCGCGCGTGCGTTCAATTCAGATGATGGCCGCTTCGGATGTTCCGGGCGGCCTTTGTTTTTCAATGAGGCTCCCGGCGCTTCCGCCAGACAGGGAACGGAGACGGAAATGACGGTGGAAGTGCTTGAGAACGGCGCGGAGCGATTTGTCACCGCGGGCGGGATATCGATCACGCGCGAGCGCCACGAAACCGCCTATGACGGCGCGATCGAGACCTATGTCGACGGGCTGAATACGCGGCGCGGCGCGGTCTTCTCCTCGAACTACGAATATCCCGGCCGCTACACGCGCTGGGATACCGCCATCATCGACCCGCCGGTCGTCATCTCCTCGCGCGGCCGCGCCATGCGCATCGAGGCGCTGAACCGGCGCGGCGAGGCGATCCTGCCGGCGATCGGAGAAGCGATTTCGCCGCTCTCCGAGATCACTGTGACCGAGCGGAGCGAGCGCCTGATCGCGCTTGACATCGCCGCGCCGGGACGGGTCTTCGCCGAGGAGGAACGCTCGCGCGTGCCGTCGGTCTTCACGGTGCTGCGGGCGATCGTGGCGCTCTTCCGCACGGAGGCCGACCCGAGCCTCGGCCTCTACGGCGCCTTCGGCTACGATCTGGCGTTCCAGTTCGATCCCGTGGAGTACAGGCTGGAGCGCAAGGAGAGCCAGCGCGATCTCGTGCTCTTCCTGCCCGACGAGGTTCTGGTGGTCGACCACCATGCGGCGAAGGCTTGGCACGACCGCTACGACTATGCCGGCAAAGGCTGGACCACCGAAAGCCTTCCGCGCGAGGCCGTGGAAGAGCCGTTCAGGCCGTCCGACCGCATCCCGCCACGCGGCGACCACGAGCCGGGCGAATACGCCAGGCTCGTGCGCAAGGCGATGGAGAGCTTTCGCAAGGGCGACCTCTTCGAAGTCGTGCCCGGCCAGAAGTTCTACGAACGCTGCGAGACCCAGCCGTCCGAGATCGCGCGTCGGCTGAAGACGATCAATCCCTCGCCTTATTCCTTCTTCATCAATCTGGGGCAGGGCGAGTACCTCATCGGAGCGTCGCCCGAAATGTTCGTGCGCGTTTCGGGGCGCCGGGTCGAAACCTGCCCGATCTCGGGCACGATCAAGCGCGGCGAGGATGCGATCTCGGATTCCGAGCAGATCCTGAAGCTCCTGAACTCCAAGAAGGACGAGTCCGAACTCACCATGTGCTCGGACGTCGACCGCAACGACAAGAGCCGCGTCTGCGAGCCGGGTTCGGTGCGGGTGATCGGCCGCCGCCAGATCGAGATGTATTCGCGGCTGATCCACACGGTCGACCACATCGAGGGGCGCCTGCGCGAGGGCATGGACGCCTTCGACGCGTTCCTCTCGCACGCCTGGGCCGTGACCGTGACCGGCGCGCCCAAACTCTGGGCGATGCGCTTCATCGAGCAGAACGAGAAGAGCCAGCGCTGCTGGTATGGCGGCGCGATCGGCATGGTCCATTTCAATGGCGACATGAACACCGGCCTGACGCTGCGCACCATCCGTATCGAGGACGGCATAGCCGAGGTGCGGGCCGGCGCGACCCTGCTTTACGATTCGGTGCCGGACGAGGAGGAGGCCGAGACCGAACTCAAGGCTTCCGCCATGCTTGCCGCCGTCCGGGAAGCCGGGTCCAGCAATGCGCCGAGCTCCGAGCGCCAGTCCGCGCGGGTGGGCGAGGGCGTCTCGATCCTGCTGGTCGACCACGAGGACAGCTTCGTCCACACGCTCGCCAACTACTTTCGCCAGACCGGCGCGCACGTGACCACCGTGCGCACGCCCGTAACCGACGAGGTCTTCGACCGCGTGCAGCCGGACCTCGTCGTGCTGTCGCCCGGCCCCGGTTCCCCGAAGGACTTCGACTGCGCGGCCACGATCGCCAAGGCGCGAGCCCGCGACCTGCCGCTGTTCGGCGTCTGCCTGGGGCTGCAGGCGCTGACGGAAGCCTATGGCGGGGAACTCCGCCAGCTCCACATCCCCATGCACGGCAAGCCCTCGCGCATCCGCGTGACGAAGCCCGGCATCGTCTTTTCCGGCCTGCCGAAGCATGTGACCGTCGGCCGCTATCATTCGCTCTTCGCCGATCCGGTGCGGTTCCCGTCAGACTTCGACGTGACCGCCGAGACGGAGGATGGCGTCGTGATGGCGATCGAACACAGGCGCGAGCCGGTGGCCGCGGTGCAGTTCCATCCCGAGTCCATCATGTCGCTCGGCCAGAACGCCGGCATGCGCATGATCGAGAACGTCGTCGCCCACCTGCCGCGCAAGGCGAAAGTGAAGGTGAAGGCGGCGTGACGTTTCGGGCTTTCATAGGCTCCGCTTCGCTGGGAGGATGAGAGTGCCTGCCAAGAAGCAGATCCAGCGGCTGGCCTTCTACTCCATCTTCGTGGCGCTCGGCGTCATGGGGCTGAAGTTCGTCGCTTGGTGGGTCACCGGCTCGGTGGCGCTCTACTCCGACGCGCTGGAATCGATCGTCAACGTCGTCGCAGGGCTGATCGCGCTCTGGGCGGTGACCGTCAGCTAC
>CATMOC010000492.1 GCA_950071955.1 uncultured Mesorhizobium sp.
CCCGACAGCGCACAATCCGCTCCCCGAGCCGCCAGGGGAAAAGCCGCCCCTTCAGGTCACGATTCAGGCGCTGACTTTCGGCCCCCTGATGTTTTATCCCTTCACGTATCCTCGCCCTTCGACGATCTTTCCGTCCCGAACGCGCATGATGTTGACCCCCCGGACCCGGTTCGCCGCGCTGTCGCCCCAACGGAGCCGCCATCGGATGATCCCGCGATCCTGACTGGCCCAAATTTCTTCGGCTTCGAAGGCGAGGTTCGCAGAGGATGCAATCCCCTTCCAGAATTCGAGGCAAGCTTCACGCCCTTCATAGCGCGCGCCATCAGGTGCGGGCGCCGTGTTCTCGAGAACGCAGCCTTCACCGATCAGATCGTCGAGGTTTTCGGGGCAATGCCTTTCGAACGCATTATGGAAACGGGTGACGACTTCGCGTGTGATTTTGCTATCGGCATTCATCTTTTCACCTCTTGAGATCAGGTCTAGAAGGGCTTTTCGGACTTGTCGGTGCGATAGAGGCTAACAGCCACCTCCCGGGGTTTTCCCCTCGGACCCCCCTTCGCGACCTTGCGCCAGGCGTCAAGCGTGGTCTGGTCACGCCAGCACTCGAAGAGATTGACGCGCTCCGGATCGACCGCGTCCGCGCTTATGGAAAAGTCGAGACAGCCGTCATAGGCCCTCGCGCGTTCGACCATGCCCTTGAAGGCTTGCACGGCACCGTCCCGCTTCTCGGCATCGGTGCGGGTGTAGCCAGCGATGATAATCATGAGCTCTCCTCCTTGAAGCGCTGATTGATTGTTGCTGTCACTCAGGCAGGGGCGCCGACTGGCCGGGGATTTTTGAGTAACCCAGCGCCTCGATGATCCGTCCGTGACGGACGTGCATCAGGTTGACGCCGCGAACCGATTCCCCGTCGCCGAAGTTAAACCGCCAGCGGATGATGGCGCGATCGCCCATTGTGATCGTGTCTTCGACGTCGAAATGCGCGACCGGATCTTTGGCCAGGGCCTCCCAGAACACGAGGCAGGCGTCATAGCCTTCGTATCGCGTTCCATTGGGCGCCGGCTGAATAGACTCCATCACGCAGTCCGGGGCGATCAGGTCCTTGAGGATCGCCGGTTCGTGATCACGGAACGCCTGGTTGAACCGGCGCATGATCTCGGCTGTCTCGTTCGTCTGCATAATCACCTCCTATTCAGACAGGTCTGTCTATTTGCAGCATACAGACCTGTCTGTTAGAGTCAAGCGCATGAACACAACCGTTTCGCCGACCGCTTCTGGAGCCAGCACCGCGCGCCGCCGCCTGCTCGATACCGCTACCCGTCTCTTCTACACTGAGGGCATTCGTGCAGTCGGCGTTGACCGCATCATCGCGGAGGCGGGCGTGGCCAAGGCGACCTTCTACAATCACTTCCCTTCGAAGGACGATCTCGTCCTCGCATATGTCAATGAGCAGGATCGGATCGGACGGGATGCCGTGTCAGCACTTCCCGAGCAACGGCCACCGGAAATGATCGCGGCGGTCATGGGGCGCATCAGCGAGGCCGTGGTCGCAGGAGGTTGGCGTGGGTGCCCCTTTCTCAACGCGGCGGCCGAGTATCCAGACCCAAAAAGTCCCGTGCGGCAAGCCATCGATGCACGCCGCGCCTGGTATCACGGCGTGCTACGGGACCTCCTTCAGGCGGACGGCGATCCGACCCCTTCTGTTACTGCCTCGTTGCTTGTCGCCCTATCAGACGGCCTGCTCGAAGCCGCATACCTTGACGACCCGGCAGCCGTTCCCGCCCTTGTAGGCGAAGCACTGAAAAGGTTGCTGGTCCGGCCTTGAGAAGCGGCGGATGGCTCAAATCCGCTGAAATTCATGAGCTTTGGGTCGAGGTCCCAGGCGCTGTTTCTTCAAGGTAATTTTCGTCGCAAGACCGATCGCAAGAAGCGGTCTATCTGTCGCGGACTTTGGCCGCCAAACCACGGGCCGTTCTCCGACTCGCCTGCCCAATAGCGGCCAGTCCACTCCCCACCTCAAAGCGGTCCCGGACGTTGAATACGAGCGGGAGACTTCCCCACCAACTCCGCCACCCCGCCTATACCGCCTCCGACCACTCCGCCAACGCGGCCACCGTCGCGGCAAAATCGACCCAGCGGTTGATGACCGTCTCCGCGCCGGCCTCCGTCAGCCGGTCGGCGTGGCCCGGATAGGAGTGGCTGGCGCCGGTGAAGCCGATGACGCGCATGCCCGCCGCCTTGGCGCCGATGACGCCGTGGACGGAATCCTCGATGACGAAGGTCGCAGCGGGATCTTTCGACATCGCCTCCGCCGCGTGCAGGAAGACGTCGGGTGCCGGCTTGGTGCGCTGCGAGGGAATTTCGCGCGCCGAGAAGATGCGACCCTGGAACAGCGGCAGCATTCGCGTACGCGTCAGCATGGCCTCGATGCGCGAGAGAGGCGAGTTCGAGCAGATGCAGTAGGGACCGCGCACCGCTGCCACGGCCGCGGCGGCGCCATCGATGGCGCGCACGTCGCTCGCGAGTTTCCTGTCCAGCGTCTCCTTCATGCGGTCGATGAGGCTCGCCTGGAACGGCACCTGCGATTCCGCCTCGATGCGCAGGAGGATGTCCTTGGACGTCAGGCCTGAATAGCGCTCCATCATCTCCTCGGGCGTGATGGCGAAGCCGGCCTCCGAAATCATGGCTGCCTCCACGCGAGCGGCGATGATCTCGGAATCCACGAGGACGCCGTCGCAATCGAAGATGATCAGTTGGGGCTGCATTCCGGGCTCTGGTCTCGAAGGGGAGGGGGCGCCGCCGGGCGCTCGGGCTGTCCCCGAGATAGTGCGCAATCCCGGCTCACGCAAATGATGCGCCGCATTTCACTGATTCTTTACGCCGAACGGTAACCATAACGACGAGTAAACCGTGTCCAGCGTTCCAGGTGTACCATGTCAGCCATTCGCCTCGTCGACGATCTCGCGCCGTCCTCTCCGAACGCTGATTGGATGGACACCATCCTCAAGGGCGATTGCGTAGCGGCGTTGGAGCGGTTGCCGGAAAAATCGGTCGACGTGATCTTCGCCGACCCGCCCTACAATCTCCAGCTCGACGGCGACCTTCACCGCCCCGACCAGTCCAAGGTCGACGCGGTCGACGACGCCTGGGACCAGTTCGAGAGCTTCGCGGCCTACGACGCCTTCACCCGCGCCTGGCTGCTCGCCGCGCGCCGCGTGCTGAAGCCCAACGGCACGATCTGGGTGATCGGCTCCTACCACAACATCTTCCGCGTCGGCTCTTCGCTGCAGGACCTCGGCTACTGGATCCTCAACGACGTGGTCTGGCGCAAGACGAACCCGATGCCGAATTTCCGCGGCCGCCGCTTCCAGAATGCGCACGAGACCATGATCTGGGCGACCCGCGACCAGAACGCCAAGGGCTACACGTTCAACTACGATGCCCTGAAGGCGGCGAACGACGACCTGCAGATGCGCACGGACTGGCTCTTTCCCATCTGCACCGGCGGCGAGCGGCTGAAGGACGAAGCCGGTGCCAAGGTGCACCCCACGCAAAAGCCCGAGGCCCTTCTCGCCCGCGTG
>CATMOC010000493.1 GCA_950071955.1 uncultured Mesorhizobium sp.
CGTCCTCATATCGAGAGATGGCTTCTGGGTCAAAGTTATCAAAGGCGGAACGATAATTTTGACGTTTATTCAAAATAGTGTTCCAACTGAGGCCGGCCTGGGCGCCTTCCAAGATGAGGAATTCGAACAAGAGACGGTCGTCGTGCAGCGGCGCGCCCCGATCTACGACAAGAGCCAGGACGGCCACTACAATCTGATCTCAGCGCTGCACAAGTCGGTCCGCGGCAGCGATCCCGATGCGGCCCTCTATTATCTCGCGCGCATGCTGGATGCCGGCGAAGACCCGCTCTATCTCGGGCGGCGGCTGGTGCGGATGGCGACCGAAGACATCGGGCTCGCCGATCCCCAGGCGCTGGCGATCGCCAACGCCGCCAAGGACGCCTACGACTATCTCGGCTCGCCGGAAGGCGAACTGGCGCTGGCGCAGGCCTGCGTCTATCTCGCGACCGCGCCGAAATCGAACGCGGTTTATACCGCCTTCAAGGCCGCGACGCGCGCGGCCAAGGAGCACGGCTCGCTGATGCCGCCCAAGCACATCCTGAACGCCCCCACCAAGCTCATGAAAGCGGAGGAATACGGCTCGGGTTACGAATACGACCATGACACGCCCGGCGCGTTTTCCGGCCAGGACTATTTTCCAGAGAAGCTCGGCCGACAGATCTTCTACGATCCACCCGACCGGGGTTTCGAGCGGGAACTCAGGAAGCGTCTCGACTACTGGTCGAAGCTGAGGCGCGAGCGCGCGGCTCGGGACAAGTGACGCCTACGGTAGCTTCCAGCGCGCGAACTTGATTTTCATCAAGGCACCGACCCGGCGGGGTGGGCATGCTTCTTTCGAACCGGAAGAGGCATACCACCGTGAAGACATCCCGCTTTTCGATCCTCCTCGCCGCTTTTTGCGCGCTCGCCGCGCCGGCTTTGCTCCACGCCCAGTCGGAAAATCCGGCCTGGCTCGACGAACTTGCGCGGCAAATCGCCGATCAGGAGCAGTGCGAGGTAGGTTTCTACATCTTCATGGACGAACAGAAGCTCGGCGGGCGCAAGACCGTCCAGGCGAAGCTGCAATGCGTCGACGGGCGCCAGTTCGATGCGTCCCGCACCGAGCCCGCGACCGAATTCGAGATAAGCGAGTGCGGCACCCGGGTCTGCTGATCCCCATCCCGCCTGACCAAAGGAGTAGCGACATGCACGTCCTCATCATATTCGGAACGGTCGAAGGCCACACGCGCAAGATCGCGCGGAACGTCTCAGCCACCGTCCAGAGCCTCGGCCACCAGACAACGGTCTTCGACGCTGGCGATCTCGGCGACGTCGACCTCGACATCGCCGACGCCGTCATCGTCTGCGCCCCGGTCCACATGGGCCAATACCCGATGGCGATCACGCACTGGCTGACGACGCGCGCGGACAGGCTGTCGAAGGTGCCCGGCGCCTTCGTCTCGGTCTCCCTCGCCGCCGCGTCGCCGTTCCCCGAAGAACATGCCGAGATCCAGAAGCTGACGGAGGCGCTGTTCGAGCGAACCGGGTGGCGGCCGCGCATGGTGCATCAGGCGGGCGGAGCCTTGCGCTACCCGCAGTACGATTTCCTGAAGCGTCTCCTGATGAAGCACATCGCCTACAGGGAAGGCGGGCCGACCGACGTGACCAAGGACCACGAGTTCACCAACTGGAACGCGCTCGCAGCCTTCGTGGAAGGCTTCGTCGCCGATTGCGATCGGCCGACCGAAGCCGGGGCGAATGAGAAGAGCGTGGCCTGATCCGATCGAGCCTGCCATCTCCGGTGGGACTCGTGCGGCTAGCAAGGATGCGCTATGACCCTCGCATCGCAAATCGATCGCGAGGGTCTCCCCGGATGAAGGAAATCGCGCTGGTCGCCGCGGGCGGCGCCATCGGGGCGTCGCTGCGCCATCTCACCGGCGCGGCGATGCTGCGCATCGCCGGGATGTCCTTTCCGTGGGGGACGCTGACGGTCAACATCGTCGGGTCGTTTCTCATGGGCGTTTTCATCGAACTTCTGGCGCGGCGGTTCGGGACATCCAACGAGTTGAGGCTGTTCGTGGCGACCGGTGTGCTCGGCGGCTTCACCACCTTCTCGGCCTTCTCGCTCGATGTCGCGGTGCTGTGGGAACGCGGAGCGAGCGGCCACGCCGCCGCATACGTGGCCGCGAGCGTGATCGGTGCGGTCGCCGCGCTCTTCGCCGGACTGTGGATCATACGCGCCGTAGCCTGAGGCTATAGGGGCGGTCCCGAAAACGCATTTTGCATTCTGTCTCCCGCTGAACTATCCAGATCGCGCGCCGTGGCCGTTTTTCCACGCGCATGTACGGCAGGAGTTTCATGACGGGCATCCAGCAGATCAGCGTCGAACCGGGCGAAGCGGGCATGCGGCTCGACCGCTGGTTCAAGACGCATTTCCCGGGCCTCGGGTTCGGCCATCTGCAGAAGCTGCTGCGGTCGGGCCAGATCCGGGTCGACGGCGGCCGCGCCAAGTCGGACACGCGCGTGGAGCCGGGGCAGGTGATCCGCGTCCCGCCCATCGGCATCGACCGCAAGGGCGACGCTCCGATGACCGGCAAGACAATCCGCGGCCAGGACGACGGCGAGGTCCTGGCCAAGATGTTGCTCTACGAGGACGACAAGGTCTTCGTCTTCAACAAGCCGTCCGGCCTGGCGGTGCAGGGCGGGTCGGGGGTGACGCGTCATGTCGACGACATGCTGGAGGCATGGCGCAGCAAGAAGGGCGAGAAGCCGCGCCTCGTCCACCGTCTCGACCGCGACACGTCGGGCGTGCTCGTGGTGGCGCGCACCCGGCTCGCCGCCATGAAGCTGGCGGAAGCCTTCCGAGGCCGGGACGCCAAGAAGACCTACTGGGCGCTGGTGAAGGGCGTACCGAAGAAGCGCGAGGACAAGATTTCCACCTGGCTCGTCAAGGAGCAGACGCCGGACGGCGACCGCGTGCGGGTCGCCAGGCACGGCGAGCCGGGCGCGGACCACGCCGTCTCCTACTACCGGGTCCTCGAACAGGCGGGGCAGACGCTGTCCTGGCTGGAGATGGAGCCCCATACGGGTCGCACGCACCAGCTGCGCGTGCACGCCGCGCATATCGGCTGCCCGATCATCGGCGATCCCAAATACTTCGAGGCGGACACCAACTGGGACTTTCCTGGCGGGGTCCAGAACCGGCTGCACCTTCACGCGCGCCGCATCGTCATCCCGCATCCCGACCGCGGCGTGATCGACGTGACGGCGCCGCTGCCGCCGCACATGCGCCAGAGCTGGAACCTGATCGGCCTCGACGAGGCCAGCGCGGGAGAGACGGGCTAGTGAGCGCAGTGGCGCACGGGCTCGACCGCCGCGACGCGGTCGACATGGCCGCGGCCCTCCTGATGCTCGGCCTCACCTTCTCGTGGGGCCTCAATGGCGTCGCCGTGAACCTCGCCAACGCGGTGGGCGGGCCGTACTTCCTCGGCTTCATCTCGGCGGTGGCCTTCGCGACCTCGCCGGGCAGGTCGGCCAGCGACCGGACGATGCGCATGCCGCGCCCGCCGCCGCCGGCCGAGGCCTTGACGATGAGCGGCAGG
>CATMOC010000494.1 GCA_950071955.1 uncultured Mesorhizobium sp.
GGCCGACTTTGCGCGCAAAACGCCGTCGTTGCCGGCCCCCCCGCCGCGCCGGGCCACCGCCGCGGCGATCGCCTCCAGCGCCAGCCGGGCGTCCCCGGCAAGCGCGACGTCGGTGCGATAGTTGGCGCCAATGACCGCCGGGTCGGAATCGATGTGGACGATGCGGGCATCAGGACCGGGCGAGCGCCAGCGCTCCGTCGTCACCGAGCCGGCGCGGCAGCCGACGTAGAGCACGAGGTCGGCCTCGTCGACCACGGCGCGAGTCGCCGGCACGCCGCCGTTCGAGCCGACCACGCCGACCGCGCGCGGATCGGTCTCCGCGATGGAGCCCTGACCGGAAACGGTGGTCGCAACGGGCAAGTCGAGCAGCTCGGCAAGCCTTGCCAGCGCGTCCATTGCGCCGGCGATCACCACGCCGCCGCCGCAGACCACGACGGCCTTGCAGGCCTGGAGCAGCGCGTCTGCCGCCGCCTCGACCGCCGCCGGATCGGGCCCGACAGGGAGAGCGGGAAAGGTCTGGTGGCGGGCATCGGCCCAGATCTCGTCTGGCGTCACCGGGTTCTTCTGGGTGTCGAAGGGCAGCGCCAGGTGCACCGCGCCCGGGCGGCCCGTGGTCATCTCGCGGAAGGCGCGGCGAAGCATGGCCGGCAGGCGCTGCGCGTCGTCCAGCGAGGCGTTCCACTTGGTCAGCGGCCGGAACATCGCCACCTGATCGAGCTCGGTCAGCGGATACCGCCCGCGCGATGTGGTCGAGACGTCGGAGTTGATGGCGAGGACGGGGATCGAACTCTCGTTCGCCTCCACCACGCCCGGCAGGATGTAGGTTGCGCCGCCGCCCGACGGACCCTCGCAGACGCCCGGCCGCCCCGTGACGCGGGCATAGGCGTCGGCCATGTAGCCGGCATGCCGCTCGTCGCGGGTCAAGAGGTGGGTAATACCGTGGTCGAGCCGGAAGAGCGCGTCGTAGAGCGGCAAAGTCGTGTCGCCGCACAGGCCGAAGACGTGTTTCACGCCATAGGCTTCGAGCATCTTCACCATGGCTTCGGCCCCGGTGAGCGTGTTCGCCTTCTCGCGTGAATTCATCCGAACTGCCCTTGTCCTGACGTCTGGGGCCGCTTTCGGCCGGACGTGCGAGCAGATATACAGACCCGCCGGCTGGTGCGGCAACCACGAGGTTCCGCGCAGGCGGGAAATGGAGACGGGAATACGAGCCATGCGCGTGACCGGGGGGAAATCGATCTACGGCGCTGCGGTCGGCATCCTGATGCTCGACGCCCGGTTTCCGCGCATTCCCGGCGACATGGGCAACGCCACCACTTGGCCGTTCCCGGTGCACTACAAGATCGTGCGATCGGCGACGCCGGACCGGGTGGTGCGCGGCGGCGCCGAGGGGCTGCTCGACGTCTTCGTCGCTGCGGCGCGCGAACTGGTGGACGACGGGGTCGACGGCATCACGACCAATTGCGGGTTCCTGTCGCTCTTCCAGCAGGAACTGGCCGACGCGGTCGGCGTGCCGGTGGCGACCTCCTCGCTGATGCAGGTGGCGCAGGTGAACCGGCTGCTGGCGAAGGGCAGGCGCGCCGGCATCCTCACCATCTCCGGCTCCACGCTGACGCCGCTACACCTGGAAAAGGCCGGGGTTCCGGAAGGCACGCCGGTCGGGACGACGGAAGGCGGCCGCGAGTTCACCCGCGCCATCCTCGGCAACGAACTGGAACTCGACGTGGACGCGGCACGGGAAGACAATGTCGAGGCGGCCCGCGCGCTCGTCGCCGCCAACCCGGATCTCGGGGCGCTGGTGCTCGAATGCACCAACATGGTGCCCTACGCGGCCGACATCCGCGCCGCCACCGGTCTGCCGGTCTTCTCGATCGAGACCTTCGTCCGATGGTTTCAGGCCGCGCTGGTGCCGCGCACCTACTGAGGCGGGGCTCGAGGCCGCTCTGTATCCAAATCTGTTTCGCCAAAGAAACAAATGCCGCGCCGGCGGCAATCTTCGCGATACCGAGCGCGCGCACTGATGCGACCGGGCGGGGGTGAACGATCCAGTGCGGCTGGAGCCCGACCTCGCGGGATCGCGTCGGAAATGGACATCTCTGCACATCCACTCGGCCAGGATCCCGATCGCGGGTCCCGCGCCTCCGGCTCGGTCGGATCGCTCCGGCGGTTCCTCGCCCGCCGGGCCGCCGGTCTCGTCCTCGGTTTCGCCAGGGTCGTCACCGCTGTCCGCGGCGAGTGGCAGGGCGTCGAGCCGCGCGACATCCCGCGCATCTATTTCGCCAACCATTCGAGCCACGGGGATTTCATCCTGGTCTCGGCGGTGCTGCCGCCGCGCCTGCGCAACCGCACACGGCCGGTGGCTGGCGCCGACTACTGGATGAAGGGACGGCTGCGGCGCTTCGTCGGCCGGGACGTGTTCAACGCCGTCCTGATCGAGCGCGACCGGGAGCGCCGGACCGAGGATCCCGTCGACCTGATGACCCGAGCGGTTCAAGAGGGCGCGTCGCTGATCGTGTTTCCGGAAGGCACGCGCAACACCGGCGACCTGCCGCTGATGCCCTTCAAGAGCGGCCTCTATCACCTCGCGAAGGCGTGCCCGGCCGTCGAACTCGTCCCGGTCTGGATCGCCAACCTGAACCGCGTCCTGCCCAAGGGCGAGATCGTGCCCATCCCGCTCGTGTGCACCGTCACCTTCGGCGCCGCGCTCCACATCGGAGAGGCCGAGGCCAAGGAAGACTTCCTCCGGCGTGCCGAGATGGCGCTTCTCTCCCTCGCACCGAACGGAAACAGGCCATGACGGCGCCCCACCCGGACCTGCTCAACCTGCTCATGGGACTGGCGGCGGTGCTGTTGGCGGCCTCGGCCGTCGCATACGCCCTGCGCGTCAGGCTGTCTCCCGGCGGTTCGAACCCCGTCATCGAGAACCTCAGCGACCGGATCAACGCGTGGTGGGTAATGGCGATCGTCATGGGGCTCGCGCTGATCGGCGGGCGCACAGGGGTGACGCTGCTCTTTGCAGTCTGTTCCTTCGCGGCGCTTCGGGAGTTCGTGACACTGACCAACACGCGACGCGCCGATCACTGGGCGCTGGCCGGTGCCTTCTTCGCCATCCTGCCGGCACAATACTGGCTGGTCTGGACGGGTTGGTACGGGCTCTATTCGATCTTCATACCCGTCTACGCCTTCCTACTGATGCCGATCGTGTCCAGTCTGCGCGGCGACACGGACCGCTTCCTCGTCCGCATCGCCGAGGTGCAGTGGGCGCTGATGATCTGCGTCTTCTGTGTGTCGCACGTCCCGGCGCTGCTCACCCTCGACATCCCCGGCTTCGAAGGCCGCAACGTCCTGCTCATCGCGTTCCTGGTCATCGTCGTGCAGAGCAGCGACGTTCTGCAGTACGTCTGGGGCAAGCTCCTCGGCCGCACGAAGATCGCGCCGAAATTGTCGCCTTCGAAGACGTTGGAGGGTTTCGTGGGCGGCGGAATGAGCGCCGTGGCCGTCGGCACCGGGCTTGCCGTGGGCGGCGCGGCGATCGCGGCCGGTGGCGCGACCATGCTC
>CATMOC010000495.1 GCA_950071955.1 uncultured Mesorhizobium sp.
CCCGTCGAAGTCAGCGAGCCGGTGTTGCTGTCCAAGCTTTCGGGAGCTGACGGGCGCGCCACCCTCTCGAACCTTCTGTCGCCGGGAATGCGCGCCGTAACCATCAAGACCGACGAGGTCGCCGGGGTCGGCGGGTTCATCACGCCGGGCGACCGGATCGACATCACGCTGACGCGCGATGCCGGACGCATCATGGAGGTCGAGCGGGCGGCAAAGGAAGCCGCCGGATCGACAGTGACCAGCGAGGTGGTGCTGGAGAACGTCAAGGTGCTCACGGTCGGGCAGGGCGCCGATACGAGGGACATCAATCCGAAGATCGTGAACTCGGTCACCGTCGAAGTGAACGCCGAGGGAGCCCAGAAAATCGCTTTGGCGCGAACGATCGGGACGCTGTCCCTGTCGCTGCGCTCGGCAGGCGAGGCCAAGGTCTCGAAAGCGGGCCTCATGACCATCTCGGCCTTCGGCGGATCGGTCGGCGAGGAAATGGCCCAGGCGGCGAACGCGGTCGCAGCCGTGGCGAGCGGCCAGAACGAACCGAAATTCAAGACCATCATCGTCACACGGGGCACCGAAGAGGGACAGTCATACCAGGTGCCGGACGCCAGGTGAGCAGTGGGGTGCCCGTACGCGGGCTGGGGTAAGAACGACATGCGGACCATCGGGAGAGCAACAGGCCCGGTCAGGGCGGCGCGGGCGATTTTCATCGCATCGTGCCTCCTGGCCGGCTTCGCGTCGGCCGGAACGCCGGCAAATGCCAATGGCGGGGTGATCCACATCTCCTCGAACAATCCGGCGTCGATCAAGGTCGCACGCGGCAAGCCGCAGACGATCAAGACGGCGACGCCCTTCTACGAAATCGTCATCGGCGATCCGGAGATCGCCAACGTCAGTCCGCTCACCGACAAGTCCTTCTACGTGCTGGGCAACAAGCTCGGCACCACGGGCATCGCCCTCTTTGACGAGAACAAGCAGCTGGTCGGCACGGTCGACATCGAGGTGACGCTCGACACGGGCAAACTCGCATCGACGATCCGCGAAGCCGTCCCGGGAGCCGACATCAAGGTGGAATCCGCCAATGGCCGCCTTGTCCTGTCGGGATCGGCCGAGGATGCGGTTGCCGCCGAAAAGGCCAACCGCATCGCCACCCGGTTCTCCGACGGCGAGGAGATCATCGATTCGGTCGACATCTCGTCCTCCCAGCAGGTGCAACTCAACGTCCGCTTCGTCGAGATCAATCGGCAGGTCGGCCAGGAACTCGGCGCCGCGCTCGGCGTCGCCTATTCGGACGCTAATGGCGGCATCAGTTTCAACACGAGCCCGAAAGTCTCCTCGAACACGCCCGCAGCCAAGATCATCGGCGCGCTGACGACGGGCGGGCTCACAATCGACCTCGCGATCACCGCCCTCGAAGACAAGGGCGTCGCCCGGCGTCTGGCGGAACCGAACCTGATCGCCCGCTCCGGAGAGAAAGCGAGCTTCCTCGCCGGCGGCGAATTCCCGATCCCCGTCGCGCAGGACGAGAACAAGATCACCGTCGAGTACAAGAAATTCGGTGTCAGCCTCGATTTCACGCCGAAAGTCCTCAGTGGCGGGCTGATCAGCCTCGACATCGAACCGGAAGTCTCGTCGGTCGATCCGTCATCCTCATACAAGGTCGGCGACATCGCGATTCCGGGGTTCATCGTGCGGCGCGCACAGACCTCGGTCGACCTGAAGAGCGGCCAGAGCTTCATGATCGCTGGTCTCCTGCAGACGCAGAACGATATCACCACCCAGAACGTCCCGGGGCTCTCGAAGCTTCCGGTGCTGGGCAACCTGTTCTCCTCGAAGGCGTATCAGCGGCGCGAGACCGACCTCGTGATCATCATCACCCCCTTCCTCGTTCAGCCGATCGACCCGTCCAAAAAACCCGTCACTCCGACCGACCGGGTGCCGCCGGCCAGCAGCGTCGACTATTTCCTCGGAAACCAGGACGAGGCGAGGGTCGCGGAAGCCCTGCGGGTGCAGACGGCTGCGCGCCAGGCGGGCGCGATCGCCGCGGCGCGCGGGCCGGGCCATTTCCTGGACCTGAATTGAGGAAGTCCTGATGACCCTCGGCTGTTTAAGAGTGCTGACTGGTTTTGCGATGCTCGCGGCGCTGCCGGCGTGCACGTCGTCCGACTACATGCGGGTCGACGGCGTCACCCGTGGGGCGGGCGACGCCATTGCGGCGAACACGGTGATGCAGATGGTCGATCCCTGGCAGCCCGGCGTCGAGGACACCGATCTGGATGTGCCCGCAGACCGGACCATTCTGACCACGTCGACCGCAACGGACGATTCGTCCGCCGGTACCGGCGCGGACGACTAGGAGCAGCCTATGAGTGCCGAAGCGCAGAAGAAGCGTATTGCACTGGTCTCGACCGACCGGGAGTTCGTCAAGGAGACGCGCGTCGCTTTCGCGACGTCCGAGGCGATCGAGCTGGTCGTCATCGAAAGCCCGGTCGCCGACCTTCGCGGCGAGGTGCAGCAGGCCGAGGCCGGTGCCGTCATCGTCGATCTCGATGCGTCGCAGGTCGGCGACATCGAAGCGCTCCAGCGGCTGACCCGCAAGCTGGAAGGCCGCACGCCGGTCGTGGTGGTGACGGCCAGCTTCAACGCTGCGGCCGCCCGGATGCTCGTCCAGCTCAAGGTCGCGGATTTCCTCGTCAAGCCGGTGACGACGGCAGACCTGGTGCGATCCGGCATCCGCGCTCTCCATGGAACCGGCCGCGAGGAGAATCCGGAGGCGCAGATCCACACCTTCGTCCCGGCGGCCGGCGGGGTCGGCAACACCACGCTCGCGCTCCAGACGGCGTTCCAGCTGCACAATTCAGTCTTGCACGGCGCATCGACCTGCGTGGTCGACCTCAATCTCCAGCAGGGGGCATGCGCCGAGTATCTCGACCTCGAACCACGCTTCGACATAGCCGAGGTGGAGAACCAGCCGGACCGGCTCGACCGACAGCTGCTCGACGTGATGCTCTCCAAGCATGAGAGCGGTCTTTGTGTTCTCGCCGCACCGACGAGCCCAACCGAGATGCGCACCTTCAACACCGAGATCGTGGTGCGCATGCTCGACCTCGTGTCGGCCTATTTCGACAATGTCGTGATCGACATGCCGCGCACCTGGTTTCCCTGGACGGAAGCCGTGCTGCTTGGCTCCAACAAACTCTACATCGTCACGGAAATGACGGTGCCGTGCTTGCGCCAGACGCAACGGCTCATCCAGGCTTTCCACCACACGGTCGGCAAGGAGGTGCGTCCCAGCGTCATCGTCAACCGCTTCGAGCAGCGCCGCTTCGAGGGCGGCGTCAAGCAGTCCGACGTGGAAGAACTGCTCGGCGATCATTTCGTTGGCGGGATATCGAACAACTACAAGCTCGTGCGCGAAGCGGTCGACCGTGGCGTGCCGCTGCACGAGATCGACGCCGAGGCGAACGTGGTCAAGGACCTGAAGCGCATCATCCTGCCGGACGAAGCGAACGCGGCTGCGGCCAAGTCGCGGTCGCTGTTCAAGTTTCGGCCGGGTTT
>CATMOC010000496.1 GCA_950071955.1 uncultured Mesorhizobium sp.
ACGGAACGGACCTCCATTCCCTCGGCGAGGCTTTGCGTCGTGGCGCGCACGTTGGGCGTATGCACCCCGTCCAGCGCGACGTCGACGACGGCATTGGGCTCCTCGGTCCAGGCACCAAAAATGCCGCGCGGGCGGTGATACTTGAAGCTTCGCCCGACGATCCGCACTCCGTTGGCCAGCAGCGCCGAGGCGACCGTGTCGCCCTCGCGGCCGGTCAGGGCCTTGCCGTCGAAACTGAACCGCAGTTCGCGCGGCGAGGTGCTGGGACCCTCGATGCGGCGGCTGGTCACGATTGGACCCCCAGCGCCGACGAGCCGGCCACCTGATGCGTGAGCGTGTCCCGCTCCATGAGGAAGAACTCGCCGCAGGTCGTGTGCACCCAGATTTCGCGCGTTGGGCCCTTCGGGTTCTTCTTCAGGTGAAGATATTCGGCCCAGCGTTCCGCGCCGCCCTCGCCCGCCGGCTCGGGCCGCGTCTTGCCGGCCTCGGCGGCGAAGTGGAACTCCGTCTCGTCGCGCGGGCCGCAGAAAGGACAGGGAAAACGTTGCATGACCCGCCCCTCAGTGCGCGATGCCGGAGCCGGCCGCCTCGTCGACCAGGCGCCCCGTGGCGAAGCGGTCGAGGTCGAAGGGGCGGCTGATCTCGTGATGCGAGCCGGTGGCGATCAGGTGAGCCATCAGCCACCCGCCGGCGGTGATGGACTTGAAGCCGCCGGTGCCCCAGCCGCAGTTGAGAAAGAGCCCGGGCAGCGGGGAGGGCCCGATGATCGGCGAGGAGTCCGGCACTACGTCGACGTTTCCGGCCCATTGCCTGAGCATCTTCAATTGCCCGAAGGAGGGGAACATCTCCAGCATGCCCGACAGCACGGTGCGCTGCATCGGCGGATTGCCCCGCTGGGCGTAGGAGGGCACGCGGTCGAGACCGCCGCCGACCACGATCTCGCCCTTGTCGGACTGGAAGAGATAGGTGCCGGTGCCGAGGTAGAGCACCACGGTATCGAGGCAGGGCTTCACCGGTTCCGACACCATCGCCTGCAGCGAATAGGACTGGATCGGCAGCGCGAAGCCGGCCTTTTCCGCCAGCACGCCGGAATGGCCTGCGACCGCCAGCCCGACCGCGCCGGCGCGGATCGATCCCCGGCTCGTCTCGACGCCGGCGCAGCGGCCGTTCTCGACGATGAAGCCGGTCACCTCGCAGTTCTGGATGATGTCGACGCCAAAACCGTCGGCGGCGCGCGCATAGCCCCAGGCGACGGCGTCGTGGCGGGCGCCCCCGGCGCGCCCCTGCCACACCCCGCCGAAGACGGGATAGCGCGCCTTCGGCCCGCGGTTCAGCAGCGGCGCCTTGTCGAACACGGCGTCGGGGCCGAGCAGTTCGGCGTCCGTGCCGTTGATCTGCATGGCGTTGACGATGCGCGCGGCGATCTCCATCTCGGCTTCCGAATGCGCCACGGTGACCACGCCGCGCTGCGAGAACATGATGTTGTAGTTCAGCTCCCGCCCCAGCCCCTCGTAGAGCTTCAGCGCGAAGTCGTAGAGCGCGACGCTCTCGGGATAGAAGTAGTTCGAGCGGATCGTGGTCGTGTTGCGCCCGGTGTTGCCGCCGCCGAGCCACCCCTTCTCGATGACCGCGACGTTGCGCATGCCGTGGTTCTTCGCGAGGTAATAAGCCGTCGCCAGTCCGTGCCCGCCCCCGCCGATGATGACGGCGTCGTAGGCCGGCTTCGGGTCGGGCGAGCGCCAGGCCGGCTGCCACCCCGTGTGGCCGCGCAGTCCTTCCCGGAACAGGCTGAAAGCCGAGTAGCGGCGCGTCAAGCAATGTCTCCCGTCGGCGACTTCGAACAGTCCTTCCTGTCTACACGGCCTGCGGACCGGGGCAAGCAGGCCGGCGCCGCGTCCTGCCGCTGGAACGACATGGCATGCGCGCGGCAAAAGCTGTAGACGGGAGGAAACAGCCGCAGGACCGGATGGCGGACGCAAGGTCGCCGGTCAGGGAGGAACGAAACCGATGGACGCCACGCACACCCTCGCACGCACCTTGCGTCTCGCCGACGACGACAACATCGTCGTCGCGGCCGGTAGGATCGAGCCGGGCGCCGGCATCGCGCCGGGGATCGTCACGCGCCAGCGCATTCCCTTCGGCCACAAGATCGCCGCGCGGCCGATCGCCCTCGGCGAACCGGTGATGAAGTTCGGGCAGATCATCGGCTTCGCCTCCAAGCAGATCGAACCGGGCGACTGGGTGCACGAGCACAATGTCGAGATGCACGATTTCGCCCGCGACTACCGCTTCGCCGATGCCGCGCGGCCGGAGAACATCCTGCCGGTCGAGGAACAGGCGACGTTCGAAGGCTTTCGACGCGCCAACGGCAAGGCTGGGACGCGCAACTATGTCGGCATCCTGACGTCCGTGAACTGCTCGGCCTCCGTCGCCCGCTTCATGGCCGAGGCGGCGACGCGGTCGGGCATGCTGGACGAATTCGAGAACGTCGACGGCGTCGTCTCCTTCACCCATGGCACCGGCTGCGGCATGGCGGGTTCCGGCGAGGGCTTCGAACTGCTCAAGCGCACGCAGTGGGGTTACTCGGCCAACCCGAATCTCGGCGGCGTGCTGCTCGTCGGGCTCGGCTGCGAGGTCTTCCAGATCGGCCGGATGAAACAGCTCTACGGCATCGAGGAGAGCGATGATACCCGCGCACTCGTGCTCGAGCTGGTCGAGGGGCCAACGCTCGCCGACCTGATAGCTGCGCGCCCCTCACCCCAGCCCTCTTCCGGAGGGAGAGGGTCCGGGGGCAAGAAGCGGTTTTTCTAAACCGCGTTTCTACTTTGCGTAACCACTCAACCGGCAGGAGATGTTGATCATGGCGACGATTCAGCACGTTATGCGGGACGACCTGAAGGAGTTATCGCCTGAAGAGTTGTACCGGGTCTACATGGAGAAACAGGTCAACTTCGGTATGGTAGCCGAGGCCATGGATCAACGCCGCCAGCAGAACCGGCTGCATGTGCCTGTCGAGGAAGCTAACGTGGCTGGCGCCGGCCCCGGCCAGCGCATCATCGTGGGGCCGGAATTAGGGTTCAACATCCACAATCTTCACGTTTTCACCTCGGGCCGGGACGGCCGTTCCGACAGGTACCACACCCACGGCGACGCTCTGAAATACTACGTCCAGGGCAGCGGCTTCGAGGAGATCGGCGACGAGAAATTCGAAGTCAAAGTGGGGGATTTTTGCCACGTCCCCGCCAACGTGTGGCATGGCACGATAAACCCTAACCCGGAACCCCTGGTCTTTCTGGCTGCTCAACAGTTTCCTGGCACCTACCGCCAAGTCACCACTCCCTTCATCCGCTTGGAGTACCCGGATAAGGCTCCTGAAGTAAAGGACTTGTCGCTGGAAGAGCTGGGCAAGTTGGATCCCCGGCTGCTGTATCTCAAGTACATAGAAGAGCAGTTGGAGTTTGGCAAGGTAGCCTTGGAGATGCAGCGCCGCCGGGAGCAGAAGCGGCTCTTCGTGCCAGCCTCGGAAGCTCCCCTGATGGAG
>CATMOC010000497.1 GCA_950071955.1 uncultured Mesorhizobium sp.
ATCCGCCATCACCGCATCGTAGCCTTCACTTTCCAAGCGCACGGCAAGATCCGGGCCCCCCGTCTGCACGATGCGGCCCTGCGACAGGATCGAGACCTTGTCGGGCTTCACCACGTCGAGCAGGCGCTGGTAGTGGGTGATCAGCACGACGCCCATGTTCGGGCGTTCGGTACGGACCTCCTGGATGCCCTTGGCGACGATGCGCAGCGCGTCGATGTCGAGGCCGGAATCGGTCTCGTCCATGATGCAGAGCTTGGGCTCCAAGAGCGCCATCTGAAGGATCTCGGCGCGCTTCTTCTCGCCGCCTGAGAAACCGACATTGAGAGGGCGCTTCAGCATATCCGGAGCGATCTTAAGCTCTTCCGCCGAAGCCTTCACCTTGCGCATGAAGTCCGGCGTCGTCAGCTCCGCCTCTCCGCGCGCCTTGCGCTGGGCGTTGAGCGCGGTCTTCAGGAAGGTCATCGTGGCAACGCCCGGAATTTCCAGCGGATACTGGAATGCCAGGAACAGGCCGGCGGCGGCGCGCTCCGCCGGATCCATCTCAAGGACCGACTCGCCATTGTAGAGGATGTCGCCCTCGGTGACCTCGTAGTCCTCGCGCCCGGCGAGGATGTAGGAGAGCGTGGACTTACCCGAACCGTTCGGCCCCATGATGGCCGCGACTTCGCCGCCTTTGACGGTGAGGTTCAACCCGCGGATGATCTCCGTGCCGGTCTCGGCGATGCGGGCGTGGAGGTTTCTGATTTCAAGCATTTCTTCGTTCTTTCGCGTCTTCGTTGCCGGTCGGCTGGGCCCGCGGCAGCGATCAAAAGCCGTCGCTGGGGTCAGGCATCGGCAACATCTTTCACCGTTACGGCCTTGGACTCCGGGTTCCGCTTCGCGGCCCCGGAATGACGTCCGCCGCTGCAATCACCCCACGCTTCCCTCCAGACTGATGCCGATCAGCTTCTGCGCCTCGACCGCGAACTCCATCGGAAGTTCCTGGATCACCTCGCGCACGAAACCGCCGACAATCAGCGCCACGGCCTCCTCCTCGGGAATGCCGCGCTGCATGACGTAGAACAGCTGGTCCTCGGAGATCTTCGAGGTCGTCGCCTCGTGCTCGAACTGGGCGGTGGCATTCTTGGCCTCGATGTAGGGCACGGTATGCGCGCCGCAGTCGTTGCCGATCAGCAGCGAGTCGCACTGCGTGAAGTTGCGCGCATTGGTGGCCTTGCGGTGCGCGGAGACCTGGCCGCGATAGGTGTTGTTCGAATGGCCGGCCGAGATACCCTTGGAGATGATGCGGCTCGACGTGTTCTTGCCGAGATGGATCATCTTGGTGCCCGAGTCGATCTGCTGGTGGCCGTTCGAGACGGCGATCGAGTAGAACTCGCCGCGCGAATCGTCGCCGCGCAGGATGCAGGACGGATACTTCCAGGTAATCGCCGAGCCGGTCTCGACCTGGGTCCAGGAGATCTTCGAACGGTCGCCGCGGCAGTCGCCGCGCTTGGTCACGAAGTTGTAGATGCCGCCCTTGCCGTCCTTGTCGCCCGGATACCAGTTCTGCACCGTCGAATACTTGATTTCGGCGTCGTCCAGCGCGACCAGTTCGACGACGGCCGCGTGCAGCTGGTTCTCGTCGCGCTGCGGCGCCGTGCAGCCTTCGAGGTAGGAGACGTAGGCGCCCTCCTCCGCGATGATCAGCGTGCGCTCGAACTGGCCGGTGTTCTTCTCGTTGATGCGGAAGTAGGTCGACAGCTCCATCGGGCAGCGCACGCCCTTGGGCACGAACACGAACGACCCGTCGGTGAAGACCGCGGAGTTCAGCGTCGCGTAATAATTGTCGCTCGTGGGGACCACAGAGCCGAGATACTTCTTGACCAGTTCCGGATGGTCGCGGATCGCCTCCGAGATTGCGCAGAAGATGACACCGGCCTTGGCGAGTTCCTTCTTGAACGTCGTTACCACCGAAACGGAATCGAAGACGGCATCGACGGCCACGCGGCCCGACTTGTAGACGTTGTCGTTGGCGAGTCCGTCGTTCAATCCGTCTGGATCAGGCTCGTGGCTGGGCTTCTGCACGCCCGCCAGAATCTCCTGCTCCCTGAGCGGGATGCCGAGCTTCTCGTAGACCTTCAGGAGTTCCGGATCGACCTCGTCGAGCGACGTCGGACCCGCCTGCGTCTTCGGCGCGGCGTAGTAGTAGATGTCCTGGAAGTCGATCTTGGGGTAGTTCACCCGTGCCCAGGTCGGCTCCTCGAGCGTCAGCCAGCGCCGATAGGCACCGAGGCGCCATTCGAGCATCCACTCGGGCTCGCCCTTCTTGGCGGAAATGAAGCGGATCGTGTCTTCGCTCAGGCCCTTGGGGGCCTTGTCCATCTCGATGAACGATTCGAACCCGTACTTGTACTGGTCCACGTCGATCTTGCGGACCTGCTCGATCGTTTCCTGCACAGCAGGCATATCGCGTTCTCCATCCTTGCCGGGTTCAAGGCCCGGCAGTTTTCAAACTATGGCACCGCATTGTCGGCGTGTGCCTCATGTAGTGCATCCGGTCACCGAATTCACCCCGATCGCAGGGATGAATTGCCCGGATTTCTCCCCTTTGTCGCGCCTCCCTGTTACGCCGCGCGGCTCGCGCCGAACTGGCGCGCCACGATCGCAGCCAAGGCCTCCCGAAACGCCTCGACCTCACGATCGGTGGTCGCAATCCCGATCGAGACGCGCAGCGCGCCGGCATTCTCGCCGTATCCCATCGCCCTGAGAACGTGGCTCGGTCCGACCTTGCCGGACGAACAGGCCGAACCTGCCGACAGCGCGATACCCGCGAGATCGAAGGCGATCTGCGCCGTCTCGGCCTTCATGCCGGGCAGCCCGAAGAAGACGGTGTTGGGCAGGCGCGGCGCGCCGCTCCCGAATATGGTCGCGCCGGGAGCAATTTCGAGCACCGCGGCCTCGATCGCGTCGCGCTTGCGGACAACCTCCCGCATCGACCCGAGGTTTTCCGCCGCTTCCACTGCCGCCGCGCCGAACCCGGCGATGGCGGTAACATTCTCGGTGCCCGCCCTGTGCCCCTTCTCCTGCCCGCCGCCCGATACCAGCGGCCGCGGCATCAGGAGATCGGAGGCAGCGGCGATCGCGCCAGCGCCTTTCGGGCCACCGATCTTGTGCGAGGACAGAACAAGGAAATCCGCCCAACCCTCTGAAATGTCCAGCTTGATGCGTCCCGCGGCCTGCACCGCGTCGAACACCGTCAGCGTACCGGCCGCCCTCGCGATCCGCCCGATTTCGACCACCGGCTGGATCACGCCCGTCTCGTTGTTGGCGACGTGGATGGCGACCATCGCGAGGCCGCCCGCGCGGTCGTGCCGGCCGAGCGCCGCTTCCAGCGCATCGAGATCGAGGAGGCCATTGCGAAGTACCGGCAGAACGGTCACGTCCCCCGGAGCGAAGGCGCCGCCGCCGAGAATGCAGGGATGGTCGGATGCGGCAACCAGAAGACGCGAGACGCGGAGCGGTCCGCGCCCCATGCGCCAGAGCGGGGTGAGAAGCATGGA
>CATMOC010000498.1 GCA_950071955.1 uncultured Mesorhizobium sp.
CCCGCCGGCAGCATCGGCGCCTTACGCAAGATGCGTCGCCGATAGCGGCGCATTACCGCCGAAATGGCGCGAACCTATTGGCGAATCCGCCGCGAGAGGCTATTGAAGCGCCCGGGGTCCCGTAGCTCAGTAGGATAGAGCATCAGATTCCTAATCTGAGGGTCACAGGTTCGAATCCTGTCGGGATCACCATTTTTTCAAAGGTTCTGATGCGATCCGAATGCGCGGGGCGCGGAGCCTCCCGCTCCTGCCACCGTCAGCGCATTTCCCCCGGATAGTCCTTCAGCGCGGTGGAGAGTTGCATGGCGAAGCGGGCCGAGGCGACGGGGAGAGTGCGGCCGCGCATCTGGCCGAGTATCAGGTTGCCGGGCGGCAGGTCACGTTCCGAGATGGGGCGGAAGACGATCGAGCCGTCGCCGGGATCGCGCAGGCCGATCGGGATCTGGAAACCGATCACGCCCTCGTGCAGCACGTAGTGGCGGATGAGCTCGAAGCTCTCGGTCTCGACCACCGGCGAGACGCGGCGGGTGCCGCGGCGGGCGGCGAAATCGAGCAGGTGGCGCACGCCGAACTTGGCCGAGGGCGCCACGTGCGGCGTGTCGAGGCAATCGCGAAGCCGCAGTTCCGGCTTGCGCGCGAGGGGATGGTCGGCCCGCATCACCACGTTGACCGCCTGCGGCGCGACGTGCACGACCTCGAAATCGACGAGGTAGACCGGCTCGAACACCAGCGCGAGATCGCTCGAATAGGTCGCCAGTTCCTGCTCGGCCTGGGCGCGGTCGCGCACATTGACGCTGAAGGTGACGCCCCGGTGTTCGGCGCGATAGCGGGCGATTTGCCGCGGCAGGAAATAGGGCAGGAGCGCCTGCGAGCAGGCGATGGAGACGTGGCCGCGCCGTTCGCCCGAGAGGTCGGCGACCTGTCCCTGCACGCGCGACAGGTCCGACAGCGTGGCGCGGTAGTGGTGCAGGACGAGCTCGCCCGCGGGATTGAGGCGCACGCCGCCGGCGAGCCGCTCGAAGAGCTCGGCGCCGAACTCGTCCTCGAAACGGTTGATGCGCCGGTTGAGCGCGGAAGCCGTGATGTTCATGTCCTGCGCGGCTTTCCGCATCGATCCGGCGCGGGCAACGGCCTCGATCAGGCGAAACGTCTGCAAGTACCTCATCCGGCTTGCCTTTCAAGCAGGTGGTGCATTTTTTGCACCGCATCGGTGAAATCATAGCAGTTTGAGCGAACGGGAAAAGCTGCAAGCTGCCCGTGAACGTCTTTTCATGTTCGAGAGGGGCTCCGCCGATGCAGATCACCAGACGACACCTCCTCGCGTCCGGCGCCACGCCGCAGGCGCCATGCCGCCGCGGGGCCTGAACGACAGACACACGGAAACAGTGCATTGAAACTCGAAGACCTCCCCTTCACCCTCGTCGCCCTCAGAGAGGCCTATGCCGCCGGTCTGCGGCCCGAGGACGTCGTGCGGGAGGCGTTCCGCCGGCTCGATGCGGTGGCGGATCCCGGTATCTTCATCCACGAGGCGCGGGAGGCGGCGCTGGCCGCGGCGCGGTCGCTCGGCGCGTATTCCGGGCTCCCGCTCTGGGGCGTCCCCTTCGCCGTCAAGGACAACATCGACGTGGCGGGAATGCCGACCACGGCTGCCTGCCCGGACTTCTCCTACCGGGCGGAAAGCGACGCCTTCGCGGTCGCGCGACTGAAGGCGGCCGGCGCGATCTGCCTGGGCAAGACCAATCTCGACCAGTTCGCGACCGGCCTCGTCGGCGTGCGCACGCCCTATCCGGTCCCGCGCAACGCTATCGACCCGAATTTCGTGCCGGGCGGCTCGTCGTCGGGTTCGGCCGTCGCCGTCGCGCATGGCATCGCGGCGTTCGCTTTCGGCACCGACACGGCCGGCTCCGGCCGCGTGCCGGCGGCGCTGAACAACATTGTCGGGCTGAAGCCGACGCTGGGGGCGCTTTCGTCCACCGGCGTGGTGCCGGCCTGCCGCACGCTGGACACGATTTCGATCTTCTCGCTCACCGTGGCGGACGCCTGGGAGGTCTTCGCGACAGCGGCTGCCTACGATCCGGCCGATCCCTATTCCCGCAACCTGCCCGCGCCCGTCGCCTCCCCGCCGCCGCCCGCAGTCCGCATCGCGGTTCCCGATGCCGCCTCTCTGGAAACCTTCGGCGACCCCGTGCAGTCGGACCATTTCCGCGCCATGATCGCAGGTTTGCAGACCGGCGGCGCGGTCGTGAAGGAGATCGATTTCGAGCCGTTCTATGCTGTCGCGCGGATGCTCTACGAGGGCGCGTGGCTCGCGGAACGCGTCGCGGCCGTCGGCGACAGGCTAGTCGAGGCGCCTGAGACTCTCCATCCGACCACGCGCGCGATCCTCGAACCCGGCCTCGGCCTGACGGCGGTGGATGCGTTCGGCGGTCTCTACCGCCTGAAGGAATTGCAGCGTCGCTGCGAGGAACTGATCCAGGATGCGGACGTGATCTGCGTTCCGACGATCCCGACCTTCGTCACGATGGCCGAGATCGCCGCCGACCCGATCGGTCCGAACAGCCGGCTCGGCACCTACACCAACTTCGTCAACCTCCTCGACATGTGCGGCATCGCGGTGCCGGCCGGAACGCGGTCCGATGGGAGACCCGGCAGCGTCACCATGCTCGCCCGCAAGGGGAGGGACGCGCTGGCAGCGGCCGTGGCGGCGAAGGTCGAGGAAGGGCTGCTCGGCGCCACCGGGCGGCCGCGGCCCGCCGCCTCGCCCAAGGTCTCGGACGTCGCATCCGACGAAATCGCGGTGGCGGTCTGCGGCGCGCACATGTCGGGCCTGCCGCTCAACCGCGAACTCACCGCGCGCGACGGGCGCTTCCTGCGCGCCTGCCGGACGGCACCCGGCTACACGCTGCATGCCTTGCCCGGCGGTCCGCCGTTCCGGCCGGGCCTGGTCCGCAGCCCGGGCGAAGCGACCGCCATCGAAGTGGAAGTGTGGGCTCTGCCGCGCAAGCGTTTTGGGGATTTCATCGCTGGCATACCCGCGCCGCTCTGCATCGGCAGCGTCTCGCTCGATGACGGCACCAGCGTGAAGGGCTTTCTCTGCGAGAGCTCGGGCCTCGAGGGTGCCAAGGACATCAGCCGGTTTGGCGGCTGGCGCGGGTATATGCGCGCCCAAGCGCAGCCGCCGGTACGCGAGGAGCGGGCCTATGCCGTCTAGAGCGCAAGCAGCACGCCAAGCATCGGCGAGGTTCGCACGATGAGCGGGACCATTCCCCTGATCGACGTTTCGGCGCTTGCCGGCGGCAGCCCGGCCGCGGTCGAGGCGCTGGCGTCCGAGATCGGCCGCGCCTGCCGCGACATCGGCTTCTTCTACGTGACGAACCACTCGGTGCCCGCCGACTTGGTCGATCGAGCCTTCGCCGCGTCGGCCGATTTCTTCGCCCGCGAGGAGAGGGAAAAGATGCAGGCCGTCTATTCGGCCAGCGGCAACCGCGGCTACGTGCCGATGAAAGGCGAAGCGCTGGACCCGACCC
>CATMOC010000499.1 GCA_950071955.1 uncultured Mesorhizobium sp.
GGGGTGCCGGGTTCGACCACCCACTTCAACTATTCCGAACAGACCTATACCGACAGCGAGGTCCGCGCCTATCCGACCGCGCAGGAATACCAGCTCGATCTCGCCAACGGCCGCCTCGACGCCGTCAACGACGACGTGTCGGTGCTCCAGGAGTGGCTGGACAGCCCCGAAGGCGAGTGCTGCAAGCTGGTCGGCACCGTGACGCCGGTCGCCGAGATCCACGGTCCGGGAGCCGGTATCGCGGTCCGCAAGGGCGAGACCGAGCTGGTCGAGAAGTTCAACGCCGCGATCGACGCCATCCGCGCCAGCGGGAAGTACAAGGAAATCAACGACAAGTACTTCGACTTCGACGTCTACGGCGGCGACTCCTGAGTTCCGCCGACTGATCGGCGGCGGTCTCGGCCGCTGCCGCATCTCTTCCGGCACTGGGCAAGGGGGACTGGGACGGGCGGATGCAGAGCGTTTGGACGCTGCTCAGCTGGGGGCCGGAAGGTTGGCTGGACGACATCGCCTTCGGCGTATTCGTCACCGTCTCGCTGGCGCTCGCAACACTTCCCTTGGGCCTTGCATTTGGCTTCCTCGTGGCGCTCGCGAAGCAGTCCGAAGAGCGTTCCCTGCGGTTGGCCGGAAACATATACACCACCATCTTCCGCGGCCTTCCCGAACTCCTGACCCTGTTCGTCGTCTTCTACGGCGCCCAGATTGCGGTGCAGCAGGTCGTGCGCCTCTTCAGCCCGACTGCCTTCGTGGAGATCAACAGCTTCGTCGCCGGCATGATCGCGCTCGGCGTCGTCTTCTCGTCCTATTGCAGCGAAGTCTTCCTGTCGGCCTTCCGCGCCATCCCGCGCGGCCAGTACGAGGGCGGCTATTCCATCGGCCTGTCGAACTGGCAGACGATGCGGCTCGTGGTCCTGCCGCAGCTCATCCGCATCGCGCTGCCCGGCCTCTCCAATTTGTGGCTGATCCTGCTCAAAGACACGGCACTCGTCTCAGCCATCGGGCTTTCTGACATCCTGCGCCAGAGCGGCGTCGCGGCGCGCGTGACCAAGGAGGCCTTCCTCTTCTTCGGCTTCGCCTGCCTGATCTATCTGGCGCTCGCCATCATCTCCTCGTTCGGCATCCACGCCATCGAACGCAGCGTTGGCAAGGGAGGAGTGCAGCGGTGACGGAAGCCACCGCGAGCAGTGCCGAAGTCGTCAAGCCGCCGCCGCCGGCCAGGGTCTGGACGCGCCAGCGCATCCTCGGCACTGCCGTGATGGGTTTTTGGGTTCTCTGCGGAATAGGGCTCGTCGCATACCTCGTCTCGGCATGGGATCCCGAACTCTACGCAAAATACGCCCCCTACTATCTATCGGGGCTCCTTGTGACACTCCAATTGGTCGGCACATCGGTCGTGCTCGGCGCCCTGCTGTCGATCCCGATCGCCTACGGCCGCGATTCCAGGAACCCTGTCGTCGCCTCGCTCGCCTACGGCTACGTCTATTTCTTCCGCGGCACGCCGCTGCTCGCGCAGACCTTCCTCGTCTACTACGGCCTTGGCTCGTTCCGGCCGGAACTCGAGGCGGTAGGACTGTGGACCTTCTTCCGCGAGGCCTGGTACTGCGCCGTCTTCGCCTTCACCCTCAACACCGCCGCCTACCAGGCTGAAATCCTGCGCGGCGCAGTGGGAAGCATATCGCACGGCCAGTGGGAAGCGAGCGCCGCACTCGGCCTGTCGAAATTCCGCACCGTCCAGAAGATCATCCTGCCGCAGGCTCTGATCGTCGCCTTGCGACCCTACGGCAACGAGATCATCCTGATGATCAAGGGCTCAGCCATCGTCGCCATCATCACTGTCTACGATCTGATGGGCGAGACGCGGCGGGCCTATTCGCGCACCTTTGATTTCCAGACCTATCTCTGGGCCGCGATCATCTATCTCGCCATCGTGGAGACGCTGCGCAACGCCGTCGACTGGATCGAGCGCCGCATCACGATACACCTGAAGCGGTGAACGGCGTTCGGGCCATCGAGCGTGGGCGGGTCTAGAATCCGATCCTCCCTTGACCTTCCCGCCCCTTCGCATAGACCTTCTCCCATCATTCGGATGAGACGGGAGGCGTGACGATGGCGAAGGTGGCATTTCTGGGCCTGGGGGTGATGGGCTATCCCATGGCAGGGCACCTGAAGAACAAGGGCGGCCACGACGTCACCGTTTACAACCGCACGGGCGCCAAGGCGCAAAAGTGGGTGACCGAACATGGCGGCGCCTTCGCATCGACGCCGGGCGAAGCGGCGCGCGACAAGGACTTCGTCTTCTGCTGCGTCGGCAATGACGATGATCTTCGTTCGGTGACGCTAGCGGACGGCGGCGCGTTCGGCGCGATGAAGCCGGGCGCGATCTTCATCGACAACACCACCGCCTCGGCCGAAGTTGCCCGGGAACTCGATACCGCTGCGCAAGCCGGAGGATTCGGTTTCATCGACGCGCCGGTCTCAGGCGGCCAGGCGGGCGCGGAGAACGGCGTGCTCACCGTCATGTGCGGCGGCGACCAGGCGACCTTCGACAAGGCCAAGCCGGTGATCGAGGCCTATGCCCGCATGGTCGGCCTGATGGGACCGGCCGGCAGCGGCCAGCTCACCAAGATGGTCAACCAGATCTGCATCGCCGGCCTCGTCCAGGGGCTGGCGGAAGGCATCCACTTCGGCACGGCGGCCGGGCTCGACATCGAGAAGGTCATCGAGGTGATCTCCAAGGGCGCGGCCGGCTCGTGGCAGATGGAGAACCGCCACAAGACCATGATGGCCGGCAAGTACGATTTCGGATTCGCTGTCGACTGGATGCGAAAGGATCTCGGTATCTGCCTCGCCGAGGCCAACCGCAACGGCGCCAGACTGCCGGTAACGGCGCTGGTCGACCAGTTCTACAAGGACGTGCAGGCGATGGGCGGCAAGCGCTGGGACACCTCCTCGCTGCTGGCTCGGCTCCAGAAGTAGCCTGGCGTCCGTGCCAGCCCCCTCGCCCGACTGGACCGCGGGTCAGGTGATCGATCATCTGCGCGCGACCGGTTCGGAGGAGAACCGCGCGGGCATGGCGCACTACGGCATCGTCACCGACAAGGCCTTCGGCGTCGGCAATTCCGAGCTTCGCCCGCTCGCGCGACGGATCGGCCGCGATCACGAACGCGCGAAGGAGTTGTGGGACAGCGGCTCGCGCGAGGCGCGACTGCTGGCCTGCTTCACCGAGGAGAAGAAGAACGTCGATGCCGCCCAGGCGCGGCGCTGGGCCGGTGACTTCAATTCCTGGGAGATCGTCGACACGGCCGCCGACCTCTTCTCCGAGGCAGGTCTGCTCCACCTGATCCCGGAATTTGCCGCCGACGAGCGCGAATTCGTCCGTCGCACCGCCTTTGCGATGATGGCCTGGAGCGCCGTGCATCTCAAGAAGGAGCCGGATGCCACCTTCACCGGTTGGCTACCGCTCATCGAGAAGCATTCCACCGATCCGAGAAACTTCGTGAAGAAGGCCGTCAACTGG
>CATMOC010000500.1 GCA_950071955.1 uncultured Mesorhizobium sp.
CCGAGCCGATGATCGACGGCAAGGGCACCCATGGCGGCTATTGCGGCCCTGCGGTGAAGCCGATCGCCATGAACATGGTGGCCGAAATCGCGCGCGATCCCGAGACCGCCGGCCTGCCGATCTCGGCCATCGGCGGCATCACCACATGGCGCGACGCGGCCGAGTTCATGGCGCTCGGCGCCGGCAACGCGCAGGTCTGCACGGCGGCCATGACCTATGGCTTCAAGATCGTCCAGGAGATGATCGCGGGGCTGGAGAACTGGATGGACGAGAAGGGCCACCGGACGCTCGCCGACTTCGTCGGCCGTGCCACGCCCAACGTCACCGACTGGCAGTACCTGAACCTCAACTACGTCACCAAGGCGCGCATCAACCAGGATCTATGCATCAAGTGCGGCCGCTGCCACATCGCCTGCGAGGACACCTCGCACCAGGCGATCACGGCGATGGTCGACGGCAAGCGCCACTTCGAGGTGATGGACGACGAGTGCGTGGGCTGCAACCTGTGCGTCAACGTCTGCCCGGTCGAGAACTGCATCACCATGGAGCCGCTGGCCGCCGGCGCGATCGACCAGCGCACGGGCGAGCCCGTGAAGCCCGTCTACGCCAACTGGACCACGCACCCGAACAATCCGGCGACGCGGGTGGCGGCGGAATAGCCGGCCGGTCAGGCGTTCCGGATCTCGGCGCCTCCTGATCGAGGCGCCGCGACCTAGTCCCACGACTTGAGCGCGCGCAAAGTCGGCGTCTTCTTGAACATGTGTGCGTCCATGCGCGCCAGCATGCCGTCGAGCAGCGAGACCGCCTCGCCGACGGAAGGCCCCTTGTTGAGCATGACGCATTCGGCGCGTGCCGCCATGGCGGCGTCGGTCATCTCACCGCGCGAGGGGATGCTCTTCTTCACGAGATCCTCCAGCACCTGGGTCGCCCAGATGGTGGGCACCGACGCGGCCTCGCAGATCCAGAGGATCTCCTCCTGCATCTCGGCCAGCCGCTCGAATCCTATCTCGGCGGCGAGGTCGCCGCGCGCGATCATGACGCCGAAGGGCCGTCCGCTCGCCGCCACGCGGGCAATGAGCGCGGGCAGGTTCTTCACAGTCCGGGGCTGCTCGATCTTGGCGACGACGCCGAGGCGCCGCGGCGTCTCCATGTGGCGCCGGAGCGCATCTTCGAGGAGATCGATGTCGTGCGGCCGGCTGACGAAGGAGTAGCCGATCATGTCGGCGCATTCGATCACCGCGGCCAGGTCGCCGTCGTCCTTCGCCGTGAGGGGAGAAAGCTCGAGATCGGTGTCCGGCAGGTTGATGCCCTTTTCCCGCTTGAGCTTCGTCCCGCCGGTCCTCGTCTGGTCGATGCGGATCACGGCCTCGCCGGGCGCGACGCTTTCGACGCGGCCCGACATCTTGCCGTCGTCGTAGCGGAAGCGATCGCCGACCTGCACGCGCTCGACGATCGCGGGCAGCGACACGGCGGCGCAGAAGGGCACATCCGCAGTGCCGGCGGGCATGCCCGAGGCGATCAGCCGGATCGCGTCGCCGGCCTTCACCTTCGCCTTGTCCGGGAAAACGGCTTCCGTCCTCACCTTCGGCCCGGCAATGTCCATGAGGATCTTCAGCCCGCGCCCCGTTGCCGCCTCGGCTGCCCGGATGTGGCGGGTCATCGCCCTCCAGGCGTCGGCGTCGTCATGCGCGCAGTTGATCCGGGCCGTGTCCATGCCGCGCCGCGCCAGGTCAAGGATCAGTTCGGGATCGTCCGCGGCGGTGTCGGGAAGCGTGACCATGATGCGGCCGCGGCGCTTGGCGGGCGCGGGGCCGAAGAGCACATCCGTCGCCGCCCGCAGGCGTCGTTCGCCGGCGAAGAACGCGTCCTCGGAAGGTGCCGCGACCGGACTCTCGATGCTGGCCATGGCGGACAGGGCGGCCAGAACCGCGTCGAGCGTCGGCAGCACCCGGCTCTCCAGCCGGCCGAGGGACGACAGTCCGCGCCACATCAGGCGCCGCTGCAGCGGGCGAAGATCGTGGCGGCGCAGAGCGAGGTAGTGGGAGAGGTTTCGGAGCGATCCTTCCGCGGGGCCCTGCGCCCCGCCGGTCTCGTCCCAGGCGTGCCGGGCCTCCGCGACGGCATTGCGCAGGAGGAGCACCTCTTCGAAGAGGCTCTCAAGCGCGCCTGTCGCTTCCCGGTCGTTCGCCTGATGCACGTGCATGTATCCCGATCCCGAATTGCGTACCGGGTAGCGGGACTGCATGGCAAACGCGTGACGGTCTTCCGGCAGCACCCCGTCGTGCCGGACAGCCGGGCGGATCGGCGTCAGACGTCCTTCGTGTCGTAGAAGTAGAGTTCCACGCCCGCGCCGGCGAAGTTGGCGAGGTCGGCGGCGGCGGCTTTGCCTTCCGGCGATTCCAGTCCCTTCTCGATGTCGCCGCGGCTGTCGAAGGTCAGCGTCGCGATCAGGTGGTAGTCGGACACGCCGCCCGGCGTACCGACCCTGCCGTCGCTGACCTCGTATTGCCGCAAGCCGGGAATCCTCTTCGCGATCGGCACGTGCGTGCCGAAATAATAGCGGTCGAACGCCGCCGGGTCCGCCGGCGTGCGGTACATCGCGATCATCTGGGCCATGAATGTCCTCCTTTATCCGGCGCGAGACGACGCGCCCGCCTCGCACGAGACAATGCGCCGGCCGCGGATCGCGCGCAACTCGGGAGGGAAGTTCGGTCCGCAGCGGGCGCTTACCAGGACGATCATGGAGCAGGGCAAGGGAGCCGGATCGGCTACTTCGAGCTGTAGATAACGCGGCGGGGGTCCCGCTCCATCCGATACCGCCGAGCATCTTGCACATGGTGGCGGTCCTGCGCGACACTGCGCGAAACGAGAGGGAACGGCCATGTCCCGGTACTACAAGCAGATGCAGCACGGGGACAACGAAGCCGCACGGGCGTTGCGGGAGCGGCTGGCGCGCGAGGAACTCGGGGACGCCGGCTACGAGAAGTCTCTTACCCACGCGGACAACCGCTCCGTCAGGCTGGGTATCGTGTTCCTCGTCTTGGTCGCGGTGGTGGTTTTCGGCGTGGCGTGGCTGGGTTACTGACCGAAAACGCTGGTAATCTCGAAACGGACGCGTCGGGCAGCTATTCGACGCTCGCCAATGCCGCGCCGACGGACTGCTTCTTGCCTGCAGGAAGCGGAACAGCCTTAGGCGCCTTCGTCGCACAACCGGGCTCTCCGCAGGGCTTCAGCCTCACAACGAGGGACGAGCCTTGCTTGCTTAGCTGGAAGGATGCGTCCGTGCTCAGCCTTTTCAGAAGTTTCCCCTTTCCGAAGCGTTCTCCGAATTCCTGGCGGACGAATTTACCAAGATGCGTCAACGTCACCCAGGATGATTCGCTGTCGGCCGAATTACGAAGGATTCTCCGGAGTACTTCACCGTCCTGCTCGCTCCACGCCGGCGAGTCGACGACGAGATCGAACGACGCCCGCAAGAAGTTCTCGGGCTGGGTGTTCTCGTCGAGTCGGCGGGACA
>CATMOC010000501.1 GCA_950071955.1 uncultured Mesorhizobium sp.
TTGGGGGTGCTGTCGTCACACCGGGCTCGCTCTCGCTCGCCAATAGAAAAGGGCCGGCGGTTGCCGGCCCTTTCGGGGGGGCGGATGAGAGGAGTCGAACCTCCACGGGATTTTACTCCCACTAGGACCTGAACCTAGCGCGTCTGCCAATTCCGCCACATCCGCGAGCGGCCCGACAGGATACCTGTTTCCTTGTGAATGGCAACCGCCCGGGATCACCAAGCGATGATCTTCCGGGCGACTGCTCTCTCTCCCCTCCCGAGGACATTCTGAGACCTTACGACGGGCGGCCGGGTTACTTGGAACCGGCCTTTGCGGTCTTGCGCGAGGTCTTGGGGCCGGAGGGCTTGGCGGCCTCATCCTGATCGGTTTCGGGCTTGGCCTCGACCTGCTCCGCGACGGGCTTGGGGGCGTAGCCGGGCACGCCCTTGGCGACGAGAATTTTGTGGTGGATCTCCTGCTTGAGATCGGGGTTCTCGGCGAGGAAGCGCTTGGCGTTCTCCTGCGCTACAACCTCGAATCGGAAGGCTATTCGGTCGACGTCATCGCCCGCGGCGACGAGGCCGATCTGAAGCAGAAGGCTGTCGGGAAGACCGAACAGGCTCGTCAGGCCCGCATTGATCTGCATGACGCCGAGTCCGAGCGAAGTGACGATCCCGAACATCGTGCCGAAGACGGCGAGAATATCGACCACATGGCCCCAGAAGCCGTAGATGCGCTCGCCGATCAGCGGATAGAGCGCAAGCGCCAGCGTGAATGCCGCGCGGCGCAGTTCGCCCGGCGCGCTCTGCTGCGCGATCGCAACCGCCCGCGCGCCGTGCGGATTGAACCCGAACGCCGCCGCCGACCGTGTTTCCGTTCCGAACGGGTTCTTGTCGAGCCGTTCCATTTCCTTCGCCTCCGATGAAGAAGACGCCCCGAGGGGGCATATCGGTGCTTCGAGTATCGGCTTCGTGTCGGAGCGGCAGCGAGAAGTTTCACAGAAGAAACGAAAGGAAATGAAGGAAAGCGAAAATCGGCGCTGTTCCGAGGCAAGCCGGCGCACCGGTCGTCGCGCGGGTGCGAGCTTCGCGAGCCGCCACCTGGCCGGCACGACCCTTGCCGCTCCGCAATGCATCAGTTACACGCGCGCAGGACTTCCCATGACGGCCCCGAGCGGCCGCGAACCGGCGGAAAACTGCGAGAAATGACCGGAAAGAGCGACAAGACGAAAGCGCGGCTGCCGCGCGGCTTCGTCGACCGGCAGGCGGCCGACATCCGCGCCGTGGAGGAGATGTGCGCAAAGATCCGCGCCGTCTACGAACTCTACGGTTTCGAGCCCGTCGAGCAGCCGATGATCGAGTACACCGACGCGCTGGGAAAGTTTTTGCCCGACCAGGACCGGCCGAACGAGGGGGTGTTCTCCTTTCAGGACGACGACGAGCAGTGGCTCTCCCTGCGCTACGACCTCACCGCGCCACTGGCCCGCTACGTGGCCGAGAACTTTGAAAAACTGCCGAAACCGTTCCGCAGCTACCGGCAGGGTTGGGTGTTCCGCAACGAGAAGCCGGGTCCGGGGCGTTTTCGCCAGTTCATGCAGTTCGACGCGGACACGGTGGGCACGCCGGGCGTCGCGGCGGATGCCGAGATGGCCATGATGATGGCGGACGTCATGGAGGCGCTGGGGATTCCGCGCGGGGATTATGTGATCCGCGTGAACAACCGAAAGGTGCTGGACGGGGTGCTGGAGGCGATCGGTCTCGGCGGCGAGGAGAATGCGGGTCGTCGGCTCACGGTGCTGAGGGCGATCGACAAGCTGGACAAGTTTGGCGCGGAGGGGGTGAAGCTCCTGCTTGGGCCAGGACGGTGGGACGGCGGCAAGGAAGGCGAGGGGGATTTTACAAAGGGCGCGGGGCTGGATGAGGGGGATATTGATCTCGTCATTCAGTACACAGAAGTAAAAATTGGCCAGGGCGGTGGGTCGGGAGCGCTTGATGCTTTTCTAAAACTAATCGAGGAAACCCAAACAGGCGTCCTAGGGCTTGAAGAACTTGAGAAAATGACGGCAATGTTTATTGCAGCCGGCTATGGCCCCGACCGCATCCGCATAGACCCCTCCGTCGTCCGCGGTCTCGAATACTACACCGGCCCCGTTTACGAAGCCGAACTCCTGGTCGAAATTCCCAACGAGGACGGCCAGATCGTGCGCTTCGGCTCGGTCGGCGGCGGCGGGCGCTATGACGGGCTGGTGTCGCGGTTCCGCGGCGAGCCGGTGCCGGCGACGGGTTTTTCCATCGGCGTGTCGAGACTGACCACCGCGCTGAAGAACCTCGGCAAGCTTCAGACGGCGGAAATTCCCGGCCCGGTGGTCGTGCTGGTGATGGACCGGGACACGGAAAGCCTCGGCCGCTACCAGAAGATGGTCGGCGACCTGCGCACCGCGGGCATCCGTGCCGAGATGTATCTCGGCGGTTCCGGCATGAAGCCGCAGATGAAGTATGCCGACCGGCGGGGGGCTCCCTGCGTCGTCATCCAGGGCGGCGACGAGCTTGCCAAGGGCGTCGTGCAGATCAAGGATCTGGTCGAGGGAGTCGACGCTGCGGATCGCACGCAGGTGCTGCTCGGCGTCACCGGCTCGGGCAAGACCTTCACCATGGCCAAGGTGATCGAGGCGACGCAGCGCCCTGCCCTGATCCTGGCGCCGAACAAGACGCTGGCGGCCCAGCTCTACGGCGAGTTCAGGCAGTTCTTCCCCGACAACGCGGTGGAGTATTTCGTCTCCTACTACGACTACTACCAGCCGGAGGCGTACGTTCCGCGCACCGACACCTTCATCGAGAAGGAATCCTCCATCAACGAGCAGATCGACCGCATGCGCCACTCGGCAACCCGCTCGCTGCTGGAGCGCGACGACGTCATCATCGTGGCGTCGGTGTCGTGCATCTACGGTATAGGCTCGGTCGAGACCTACACGGCCATGACCTTCCAGATGCAGGTCGGCGACCGGCTCGACCAGCGCCAGCTCCTCGCCGACCTCGTGGCGCAGCAGTACAAGCGCCAGGACATCAACTTCGTGCGCGGCTCGTTTCGCGTGCGCGGCGATACGATCGAGATCTTTCCCGCCCACCTGGAGGATCGCGCCTGGCGTATCGTCCTGTTCGGCGACGAGATCGAGCAGATCACCGAGTTCGATCCGCTGACGGGCCACAAGACCAGCGAGCTGAAGAGCGTCAAGATCTACGCCAACTCGCACTATGTGACGCCCCGGCCCACGTTGAATCAGGCCATCAAGTCAATCAAGGAAGAGCTGCAGCACCGCCTGCAAGAGCTTGAAAAGGCGGGACGATTGCTGGAGGCGCAGCGGCTGGAGCAGCGTACCCGCTTCGACCTGGAGATGCTGGAGGCGACCGGCTCCTGCGCCGGAATCGAGAACTATTCGCGCCACATCGATGGGCGGGGCCCGGGAACCGCGCCCGCCACTCTGCTGGACTACTTCCCCGAGGACTTCCTGCTCGTCATCGACGAGTC
>CATMOC010000502.1 GCA_950071955.1 uncultured Mesorhizobium sp.
CCCGCCAGCGGTCGAACAAGCGCACCGCGACCTATCTGCTCGGCATGCCGACGCTGGCCGACTGGCTGGAGGAAGGCCTGGAAGCGATCGGCGCCTGAACCCGAGCCCCTCACTTCCAAAGTTGAATCATTGTCTCAGGCAGATGAATCCGAACTGCCGAAGCCGTTGCTACGGCATTGTTCTCCAACATCTTTCGATGCCGGCCCGAATCCGGCCACAGGCATGAACGTAGCCGCTGAGCTTTCCTTTACCCTTCCCTGATAGATTGTGGAGGACTTCGGACGGGAACCAGGGTTCATGCGTATGTTGTTCCTCCGCCGGATGCGCAGCCGTGACAAGGCTCCGCGTTCCACACCAGTTGCTGCTCTTCTCCTTTCCGGGCTGGCCGTGCTCTCCGCCTGCTCGGTATCGGACGTGATGCGCCCGACCGTCGACGTGGGGCAGACGACAGCCGCCGTGCCCGCACGCGGGCTGCAGGCGCTGGTCCCCTCGAACCCATTCCTCGCGGGATATCCGCGCCTGAACGCGCCGATGTCGCAGCCGAACGTGATGCCGGCTGGGGAGCGCGACTGCCGCCGGCAGTTGAAGCGTCTGGGCGTGAGGTTCCGCGACGTTGCGCCGATCCGCGACAGCGCGTCCTGCGGCATAGACTGGCCGGTGGAAGTGTCCGGCTTCTCCGGAAACGTCGGACTAAAGCCAGCCGCAACGCTCTCCTGCCAGATGGCCCTGGCGTTTGCGAGCTGGACGAAGGAGGAACTCGCGCCGGCGGCGCGTTGGCGCTATTTCTCGGGCGTGAAGACGATCCACCAGGGATCGAGCTATTCATGCCGATCGATCGCCGGAAGCCGCACGGTTTCCGAACACGCCAAGGGCAACGCGCTGGACGTGATGCGAATCGAACTGAAGAACGGCAACGACATCGACGTACGCAAGCCGGGCTGGTTCGCCTTCCGCCAGCGCGGCCTCCTCAACAACGTCCGCTCCGATGCGTGCGGCTATTTTTCCACGGTGCTCGGCCCCGGCTACAACGCCGACCACAAGGACCACTTCCACTTCGACATCAAGGAACGGCGCAACGGCCACCGCGCCTGCAAGTAGCGGAAGTCCCATCCGCCGCACAGGTCGAGGAGACGACGCGCTCGCGTCGTCTCTCGTCTGCCGCAGGGCTTCTCAGGCGGCCTTCGCCTGGCCAGCATCCTGTTCGCGGGCGTTCTTCAGCGCCTTCGCCCACCAAGCGAACTGGTCGAGCATCCCTTTCGCGTTGTCTTCGAGATGCGGGATGCCGCCGAGCTTCGCCTCGCCCTTCATGAGCGCAACGAAATCGGGCATCAGGATGTGCACGCCGGCGCGGATCGGCGCCATTTGCAGCTCGACGGCATGGAGACGAAGCTGCTCTACCGCCCTTGCCCCGCCGACGCCGCCATAGCCCACGAAGGCCACAGGCTTGTTGTTCCACTCGTTGTAGGCGTAATCGAGCGCGTTCTTCAGAACGGCCGTCGGCCCGCGATTGTATTCGGCGACGGTGAAGATGTAGCCGTCGAGTGACGCAACCTTCTTCTGCCACAGCTGCGCGGTCTCGTTCTTCGACGGCCCCCAGGCCGGCGACATCTGCTCCTCGAAGAACGGCAGCGGGTAGTCGCGCAGGTCGACGATTTCGACCTCGAAATCGCCGCGCGCCTTGGCAAGGTCGAAGATCCACTGCGCCGGCTTGTCGCCGAAGCGGTTCTCGCGGGTCGAGCCGATGACGACTCCGATTTTGGGTTTGGACATGGTAGTCTCCTTCGGAAACGAACGATGGTATCGAATTGTTACCGACGCTATATAGGTGACCGTTTTTGCGGTGCACAAGGAGGCACTTTCTTGAAACCGAGGCACATGCACTTGACCAATGACTGCCGGGCGGTGAGTGACGTCTTGCAGCGGGTCGGCGACAAATGGACGGTGCTGGTGGTGAGCAAGCTCGGCGGCGGCCCGCTACGGTTCAACGAGTTGCGCAACACGATCGGCGGCATTTCGCAGAAGATGCTGACGACGACGCTGCGCGGGCTGGAGCGCGACGGCTTCGTCACCCGCACGGTTTTTCCCACGATCCCGCCGCGGGTCGATTACGAGTTGACCGATCTCGGCCGCGAACTGCTGGTTCCCGTCCAGGCACTGGGCGACTGGGCGCTGAAGAACATCGACCGCGTCGACGCGGCGCGGGCGAGGTTCGATGCCGGGCGAGGCCCATAGGGTCGCATCGCGCTGGCACTTCATATCGCGGACGAGGACTGCTGGACAGCACAACCACGTCGGGAATCAGACTTGCCAGTGAACACACGCATGGACGCTCCGCATCCGCCCACATGCCTTCGGCCTGCCACGCCGTGCGACTTCGACGCCATCGCCGGGATCTGGCACGCCGGCGCCAGCCTGCCGGACGTCGGGCCGCCGGTCATGCCGAGCAGGGAAGAGTTGCGACAGAGGGTCGACGTAGAGATCGCCGCCGGCTGGGAAGTGACGGTGGCGGAAGCCGGCGGCGAGTTGATCGGCTTCCTGGCGATCAGGCCGCGCGAAGCGACGCTGAACGAACTTTTCGTCAAACCGGGGCATCTCGGCGGCGGCATCGGCAAGTCGCTGTTGGATCATGCCAAGGCAACAATGCCGGGCGGCTTCACGCTCTACACGCGCTCGTCGAACACGCGGGCGCGGCGCTTCTACGAAAAGGCGGGCATGGTGCCCCTCAGGGAGGACGTGCATCCCCGCTCAGGCGATCCGGTCATCCACTACGGCTGGAACTGGCGCCTACAGCGTCCGGATTGAATCCCTGTTCCCGTCCAGCGATCGCTAGACTTGCGGGATAGGCTTCGGCTTTCCGGCGGCGTCGAGCGCGACCATGACGAAGTCGGCGTCCGTCACCTTCTCCATCAGGTCCGACAGGTAGCGTTGCGCCCAGGCCTCCACCTTCAGTGTCATGGAAGTGCGGCCGACGCGAGTGACGTGGGTGTGGATCGACAGTGTGTCGCCTACCTTCATCGCCTTGGCGAAGACCATCCGCTCCACCGCCACCGTGACGACGCGGCCCTTGGCGCGCTCGGCGGCGCGGATGCCGCAGGCAAGATCCATCTGCGCCATCACCCACCCGCCGAAGATGTCCCCGGCCGCGTTGGTGTCGGCGGGCATGGCAAGGGTGCGAAGCGTGAGTTCGCCGGTGGGCCTGACCTTTTCGTCGCTCATCGATGCATCCTGATCCGCTGTCCTCCAGCCGGTTGGTAGCCACAGCCCTGCCCCGCGTCAACGCGGCCGCGGACCGGCCGCCGTCGCTTTTTCCACACAGTGCGGCGCGCCAGCGGCAAGACGGGCACCCCGGCGGAAGGCTAGTCTCCACCCCATACGGGAGGCGGGCGCGCCGGCAATAGATCCATGCAGACATACGACTTCATCATCGTCGGCGCGGGCTCGTCCGGCTCGGTGCTTGCCGAGCGGCTCTCGGCGAGCGGGCGGTATTCCGTGCTGGTGCTGGAGG
>CATMOC010000503.1 GCA_950071955.1 uncultured Mesorhizobium sp.
GAGGCGACGATGCGCCCCGACAGGAGCGAGACGAGGTGCATGGCGATGGTGGTCGAGCCGATGTCGCAGGCGATGCCGTAGGCCTCGTTGTGCAGGCCCGGCCAGAGCGCGATGATGTTGGGCCGCGAGGCCTCGAGGTCGCGGTGGATGGCGGCGGTGACGCCCCAGTTGCCCTTGCGCAGGATGCCCTGGACCTGAGGGATGAGATACTGCGAGACGAGCAGGTTGTCCCAGCCCCAGTCCTTGTCCAGCATCACCTTCAACCGGTCGAGATCGCCGAGCGGCTTGTGCATGTCGGGCTCGTCCACCTCGACATAGCAAAGTTGTACGGCGGGGTTGCGCTCGATGATCCGGTCGATCGCCGACTTGCGCACCACCTGGGCGTTGATGACGGTGTCCTGGGGCACGTCGATGACGAGGTCGCCCTGGATGGTTGCAGAGCAGGAGAGGCGGCGGCCCTCGGCCAGCCCGCGGACCCGCTCGTAGCGCTCCTCCTTCGGACCCCTGGCCGAGATGTGGCTGTTGGACGAGACGATCTTGTGCTTGGCGAAGCTGCCTTCCTGCACCACGATCTGGCAGCGCCCGCAGGTCGCGCGGCCGCCGCACACGCTCTCCACGTAGACCCCGAGCGAGCGCGCGGCATCGAGCACGGGCGTGCCGACCGGAAAGCGCCCGCGCTTGCCGGAGGGCATGAACAGGACGAGGGGGTCGGTGGGGGTGGCAGGAGTGTTCATGAAGCCGGCTCAATCTCCGAACCAATGAGAACCGCAACCAGGTGATCCAGAGAATCCAGCTTGCGAAACATGTTCCCGGAAACGTCGCGATGATTGCGACGTTCGGGCTTGATGCCGAACGCATTCGGCGTGGTCCTCTTGGTCACCTTATGAGCGTCAAGAGAAGGAAGCGGCGACCAAGGATCTGTCGAACCGAAGAAGTAGAAATCGAGTAGTTCGAGATCGTCGGATATCTTTAGAAAGACAGCGCAGCCGCTCGGCCGCGCTGCAAGTGTCCGGGAGACGCTGATTTTCTTCAATTCCAAGCCGGATTTCAGTTGGATATGACGGACAATCGTATCCCGGCTGAGAACGACATCGTATCCATACGCATCGAACTCTGACCGAAGAATCTCGACGTCGACTATGCCCCGGCTCCACAGTGAGCGCAGCGCGGCACCGATGAACAGGTGCTCCACGATCTTCTCGCGAAGCGAGGAGTGGCGAGAGTGTTGCTCTCTCGGAACCAAATCACGTTACCCCCGCGCCATCCTGGCTTCGCGTCCGCCGCGGCGGCGGCCGCCGCCGGCGCTGGCGTCTCCGGGCGCATTGACCTGGACCGGGGCAGGGGCGTGGACCTCGCCTGGCTTGTAGTCCTTGTAGGTCTTGATCCAGGTGGTGCAGTCCCTGTCGGTGCCGGCGAGAACGTTGGCGCCGCGGACGGCCTCCATCTCCTGCGGACGGCAGGGGTTCATGATGGCGGACGTCATGCCGGCACCGATGACCATGGGGATGAAGGCGGCGTTGATGCCGTGGCGGTGCGGCAGGCCGAAGGAGATGTTGGAGAGGCCGCAGGTCGTGTTGACCTTCAGTTCCTCGCGCAAACGGCGAAGCAGGGCGAAGACCTGGCGGCCCGCGTCGCCGAGCGCGCCGATCGGCATGACCAGCGGGTCGACCACGACGTCGTGCGCCGGGATGCCGAAATCGGCGCAGCGCTCGACGATCTTCTTGGCGACCGCGAAGCGCACGTCGGGGTCCATGGAGATGCCGGTCTCGTCGTTGGAAATGGCCACGACGGGCACATTGTACTTCTTCACCAGCGGCAGGATGGCTTCCAGCTTCTCTTCCTCACCGGTAACGGAATTGACCAGCGGGCGGCCCTTGGCGACTTTCAGCGCGGCCTCGATGGCGGCCGACACCGAACTGTCGATCGACAGCGGCAGGTCGACGAGGTTCTGGACGATCTCCAGCGTCTGCACGAGCAGGGCGGGTTCGGTGGCGTTGGGGTCGACCGCGGTGACGCCTGCGTTGACGTCCAGCATGGTTGCGCCCGCGGCGGCCTGCTCCAGCGCGTCCTTGATCACCGTTTCGAAATTGCCGGCGACCATCTCGGCGGCGAGCTTCTTGCGGCCGGTCGGGTTGATCCGCTCGCCGATGACGCAGAAGGGCTGGTCGAAGCCGATGATGATTTCCCTGCTCGCGGAGGCGACGATCGTGCGGGTCATGTTCAAACTCTCCGTGCGTGCGTGACGCGGTTCATGGTTCTACGGTTCGGGGACGCGAGTTCTCTATCCGGCAGCCTGCCGGACCAGGTCGCCCGGCGACTGGGCATCTTCCTCGTGCAGGATGCGGTCGAGCTTCTCGGCGACGCGCGCGTCGTCGGCGCCGGCCTCGCGGCGCCATGGGCGGCGGCCTTTGAGTACGCCGGACTCGTCGACGATCTCGGCGACGAATTCCTCCTGCCGATAGGCCATCACGTGGATGCCGGAGACGCCGTCGATCTCCTTCACCTCGTTGATGATATCGATGCAGAGCCGCTTGCCTTCCTTCTTCTGGTCGGCAGCACCCTCCAGCCGCGCGATGACGGCATCGGGGATGTGGACGCCTGGCACGTTGGCGCGCATCCATCTCGCGGTCCGGGCGGAGGCAAGCGGGCCGACGCCGCACAGGATGAAGCAGTTCTCGACGAGCCCGAGGTCGCGCACGCGCTTCATGTATTCGCGGAACATCGGCACGTCGTAGCAATACTGGCTCTGCACGAACTGAGCCCCCGCGGCGATCTTCTTGGCCAGCCGGTGCGGGCGGAAATCGAACGGCGGCGCGAACGGATTGATCGCCGCGCCGAGGAAGACTTCCGGGGGCGAGGTGAGCTTGCGGCCGGACAGAAACTTCCGTTCGTCGCGCATGATGCGGATGGTTTCCAGCAGCGACATGCAGTCGAGATCGAAGACCGGCTTGGCGCCGGGCTGGTCGCCTGCCTGCACGCCGTCGCCTGTCAGGCACAGGATGTTGCCGACCCCCATGGCGGCGGCCCCGAGCACGTCGCCCTGGATGGCGATGCGGTTTCTGTCGCGGCACGAGATCTGCATGATCGGCGCGAAGCCCATGCGGGTGAGCAGCGCGCAGATGCCGACCGAGGACATGTGGCAGTTGGCGCCCGAGGCATCGACGGCGTTGATGCCGTCGACCCAGCCTTCGAAGATCGCCGCCCTTTCGTAGACGTCCTGAGCGTTGGCGCTGTCGGGCGGATTCAGCTCCGCCGTGACCGCGAATTCGCCGCGCCGCAGCACCCGTTCGAGCCGGCCGCGCGAAGAGTGGCCGGGCAGGGGGTCGAGCGGCAGGGCGATGCCGGCCGGTGGCTCGCGTCCGTCCCGCGCGGCCCGGATCAGCTCGGCGGCCTCCGCATAGATCGTCGCGAAGCCTTCGAGGTAACCTTCGGGATGGCCGGGCGGGATGCGGCTGACTGCGGCCGCGGCCTGGTTGGCGCCGGCGCCGCCCCGGGTGAGCA
>CATMOC010000504.1 GCA_950071955.1 uncultured Mesorhizobium sp.
GATGATGCTGCGCTCCTTCCGCTCGGGCCGCCACGGATTGTGGAACGAGGTGCGCACTGCCAAGAGCACGCAGTTCGACATCGCGACCAAACGCCCGCGGCCGGTCAACACCGATGGCGAGATCGTCACCTCCACGCCGGCACACTTCATGGTGCATCCCGGCGCGGTCGAGGTATACGTGCCCTGAGGCGTTCCCCCGCCTTGTAAGGACGAGGGACGCGTCTTTTCTCAAATGTCGACGACGGCCGCGAAGCCGCCGAAGATCATGCGCTTGCCGTCGAAGGGAACGGGATTCTTTTCAGGGTCCATCCGCTCGTCGGTCTTCATCATCTCCGACAGCCGCTTCATGCCTGCATCGCGGGTCGTCTTGTCGGGCCATTCGACGAAGGAGAAGGCAACGGTCTCGTCCTCCTTCGCCTGCACGGACCTGCGGAAATCCGTCACCTTGCCGTCCGGGACGTCGTCGCCCCAGCATTCGACGACGCGGATCGCGCCCAGTTCCTTGAATATCGGGTCGATAGCCGTCGCGTGGTCGATGAACTGCTGCTTTCCTGCGGTGGGCACCGCGATTACGAACCCGTCGAAATAGGACATCGTTATTCCTCCCTCAGCTTGCGGCCGCTTCCAGCGCCGCGATGTCGATCTTCCGCATCTGCATAAGCGCGGGCCAGACCTGCGCCGCCTTCGGGCCGGACAGAAGTTCGACCGAACGTTTCGGCACGATCTGCCAGGACAGGCCGAAGCGGTCCTTCAGCCAGCCGCATTGGCTCTCCTCGCCGCCATCGGCGATCAGGGCCTCCCACAGCCGATCTGTCTCGGCCTGGTCCTCGGTACTCACCGAGACCGAGACCGCCTCGTCGAGCTTGAAGTGGGTGCCGCCGTTGAGGCCCTGGTAGGGCGTGCCGGCCAGCGTGAACTCCACGATCAGCACCTTTCCGGGTTCGGCCATCCCGTTCCCCTCGGGATAGTGCCCGACATTGTCGATGCGGCTGTCAGGGATGAGCGAGCAGTAGAACTCGGCCGCCGGCAGCGCCTGGTCGTCGAACCAGAGGCAGGTGCGCACCTTGGGAATGGTCTGCATGACGGATCCTCCTCAGACTGCCTTCGAGCCGGTGTAGTTCAGCATCCACGGGGTGCCGAACCGATCGGTGAAGGTGGTGAACCGCTCGGCCCAGAAGGTTTCGCCGGGGGCCATCGAGATCGACTGCGCGTCGCTCGAAAGCGCGGAAAATATCCGGTCGAACTCCGCGATCGAGGCGGGCGCGATCGAGACGGAGAAACCCTGAGGCTTGGAATACCACTGCCCCGGCGCGTCGGACGCCATGATCATGGCGTTGCCGAGCTTCATTGCCATGTTCATGACGAGGTCGTCGCCGCCTGGCATTCGGTCCTCGGCGACCGGCGCGTCGCCGTTCTTGAAGACGCCGGTGATCTCCCCGCCGAGCGTCTCGGCATAGTGGGTCATCGCCTCCAGGCAGTTGCCGTTGAAGAAGAGGTAGATCGTCGGTTCCATGGTTCTTTCCTCCTTTGCGTTCAGATGCTCTTTGCCAGTTCTTCCAGCTGGTCGGCGGCTTTGCCCCAACCCTCGTGGAAGCCCATCTGCTCGTGTTCCCTGAGCGTTTCGTCGTTCCAGTGCATGGCGTGCGCGGTGTATTTCGTCTTGCCGTCGCCCGTATCTTCGAAATGGACGTGGCTCACCATGAAGGGCCTGTCGGAAGGGACCCAGCCAGGCTTGAAGGCATCCGTGAAGACGAGGCGCCGCCGCGGCTCGACCTCCAGGCACACGCCCAGATTCTCGAAGCGCTCGCCATCGGGGCCGTTCATCACTGAGTAGAATTCGCCTCCGGGCTTCAGCTCGATGCGGCTTTCCGAGACGAACCAGGGCTTCGGACAGAACCATTTGTTCAGCAGCTTCGGCTCTGTCCAGCAGCGCCAGACGTTTTCTACGGGCGCGTCGATGATCCGCTCCAGTGTCAGGACGTGTTTGGGTCCGGTGGCGGTCGGGTCGCTCATGTCATTCTCCTGTTCTCGATGTTCTTCTTCCGGCAGGCCGCGTTCGAAGGCCGGCTACGCCGAACAGCCCTTCGATGTAGCGGTAGAGGTGGTCGATGCTCTCGACCGCTCGGCGCGGTTCCCCGCTGGCCTTGGCCAGGATAAAAGCCCCCTGCAGCACGGCCTGGGTGTGGAGCGCGAGGCTCTCGGCCGTCCAGTCCGCGTCGATGCCTCGGTCGCGCATGGCGGCCTCGATGTCTGGCACCAGCGTCTCGGCATGGCCATGGATCGATTCCCAACAGGCCTTCTGGATCGCGGGGTTGGTGCCGTAGACCTCCTGCGCCATCGTCCCGACCAGGCAGGTGAAATCGGGCAGATCGCCCTGGATGATCTCGCGGCGGAAGGCGACATAGGCGAGCAGACGCTCCAACGGGTCGGCCGGGGTGTGATAGGGCGCAGATTCGAACAGCGCGCCGGTGGTTTCCGACCAGTGCAGGGCGGCAGCGACAGCAAGCTCCTCCTTGCTGGCGAAATGATGGAAAAAGGCCCCCTTTGAGAGGCCCGCCGCGCGGCAGATGTCGTCCACCGTCGTCGCCGAATACCCCTTCGACCGGATCACCGCGAAGGCAGCCTCGAGCAGCTTCGTCCTCGTCAGCGGGTTGGCGGGTCGGGGCATTCGTTTCTCTCCTTGATAATTAAATACCGACTGGTTGGTATTTATGTCAATCCCCTTTGTCTTTTCTCCATTCGGATTCCCGGAGGTGGCCGCCGCGGCATCAAAGATTTTTTCCTAGCGCCGCGGAACCAACGGGGTTCGCGCGAGTTGCTGCGTCTGGCGCCCCCAAAACGCCAGATGGAACCGGCGGCGCACTCCCCCTCCCCCACCCAGTGCCGCCGGTTCCCAATTTTCCCCAGAGTACCGACCCACGCCCCGGCAATCCCGTTGGCGAGCCTGACGAACCGACAGGCTTGTGGAGCCACGACATCGCGCGAGATTGGCCGTCTGCGGTGATGGCTGCGTCCCCTCGAACAGCCGCTGGCGGCGTGCCCGTTCGGGCCCACGGCGCGAGCTGGGCCGGCGCGAGCGCCGCGCCGGCCGGCAAATTCTCCTCCCCTTTCCATCCACCATGCAGTAGGGTCGCGCCGCCTCGACCAGAACCCATTTGCATCCCGCCGACGAGATGAATTGATGACAGCACTTTCCTCCGTACTTTCCACGCTCGATTCCGGGCTCGACGACAGCCTGTCGCGCCTGTTCGAACTCCTGCGCATCCGCTCGATCTCCACCGATCCGGCCTACGGGGCCGACTGCCGCAAGGCTGCGGAATGGCTGGTACGCGACCTTGAGACGATCGGCTTTTCGGCCAGCCTGCGCGACACGGCCGGACACCCGATGGTGGTCGCCCATCACGACGGACCCTCGGCGGATGCGCCGCACGTTCTGTTTTACGGTCACTACGACGTGCAGCCG
>CATMOC010000505.1 GCA_950071955.1 uncultured Mesorhizobium sp.
CGCTTTTGTAGACGCCGTTGTTGATCGCGCCGTAGACCCGGTCGTTCCAGGCATCGATGTCCTCGCGCAGCCGCTCCGGGTAGAAGTCGAGCGAGGCGTCGCCCCATTCGTCGAAGGCGCCGTTCAGCATGCGGATGATCTCGGAGGATTCGTTGGAGACGATCGTCCCCTCCTTTTTGTCCCACAGCACCGGCACGGTCACGCGGCCCGAATAGGAGCCGTCAGCCTTCGTGTAGAGTTGATGCAGGTAGTCGAAACCGTGAAGCGTGTCGCCCGTGGAGCCGTCGCGCTCCTTGAACGTCCAGCCGTTCTCGCCCATGAAGTGATCGACGACCGAGAGCGAGATCACGTCCTCGAGCTTCTTGAGCTTGCGGAAGATCAGCGTGCGGTGCGCCCAGGGACAGGCGAGCGAGACATACAGATGATAGCGGTCGGGCTCGGCGCGGAAGGCGCGTGTACGCCCCTCCGCCGGCCGGCCGTCTCGCGTGATCCAGTCGCGGAACCGCGATTCCGATCGCTCGAAGCGGCCGCCGCTCTTCTTGGTGTCGTACCACTTGTCCTGCCACTGACCGTCGACCAGCAATCCCATAACCGTGCTCCTTTGCCCGCCTCCCATCTAGGCCGCCGCGGCCAAAAGCCAAATGGGAACCGGTCTGAACAGTTCGTCACCTCTCGCCGAGAGCGTATCCGGCTCACAAAAAAGGCGATGGACGGCATCGGTCTTTGATGCTAGCGGAAAACATCGGAGGAGATTTCAGCCGTGACACAGACCCGTATCGTGCGACGACGAATGAGCGCCAGCGCCTGAGAGCGCTCGAAACGCCGCGCCCTGCGGCTTCATTCATCGCGACGAGACGGAAGAAATCCGATGCACGACATCTCCTACGTGGCCGAAACGGCCGCCCATGATCATGAAATCGATCAGATCAACGCCGAGGCCTTCGGACCTGGCCGGTTCGCGCGCGCGGCCTACAAGATCCGCGAGGGCGGGCCGCACGAGCGCGGTCTCTCCTTCGTCGCCCTGCATGGGGATATTGTGGTGGGAACGGTCCGGCTGACCCGCATCGCCATCGGCACGGGCCGCTCCCTGCTTCTAGGGCCGCTCGCGGTCCGCCCGACCTACAAGGACCTCGGAATCGGGCGCAAGCTGGTGCGGATTGCGGTCGAGGCGGCGGCGAAATCCGGCTGGAGCTCGGTCATCCTCGTCGGAGACCCGCCCTATTACGGCTCGCTCGGTTTCCGGCAGATCCCGATCGGCCGCATTACCATGCCGCGCCCGGTCGATTACAATCGGCTGCTGATCCACGAGATCGAGGAAGGAGCGCTGGAAGAGCTGGAAGGCGCGATGACGCATGCAGACCTGGCGTACGTGCCGGTGGCCGAATCGGACCTGAAACTGGCGGCTTCCGCCTAGCGCAAGGTGAGCGGGCGGTTTCGATGCAGCGCGCGTGCCTTCACGCGTATCGCCTACCGCCCCTCGCGCCACCACATCGAGCCGAGCGCCAGAAGCAGCAGCGCAAGGCCAAAGAAGCCGCCGAACAGCGGCACGCGGTCGACCGACTTCAGCACGCTATCGTTGGTCGTGCGCAGGCCGATCCAGTCGCGGCCCGACGCCTGCCCGGTCGCCCGCACCGGCACGATGCCCGGCACGCTGATCCCGCCGGCAAAGCCTTCCAGACGCCGCACGCTGCCGCCCGTCGCGTCGGCGACGGGCTTCAGCATGTCCTCCGTCGACACGGTCTCGGCGAATTCGGGGGCGTTGACCGGACCGACATGGGCAAGCGTGGTCAGGTCGCCATTGGCCACCTGATAGAGACCGATTTCGTCGACCGTCATGCTGGCCGAAAAGATGCCGGGGCTCTCCGAGGTCAGCTTCGCGTCGATCCTCTCGCCGGACGGACTCAGAACGGTGGCGGTGCCGGGATCGTCACTCATGGTCTGGCGGCGAATGTCCAGCGTCATGCCGCGACCGCTCGCGGTGAGGCGTTCCTCCTCCAGTTCCGGCTCCTTCATCAGCCAGTGCGCTATGCGGCGATAGAGCGACACATGCGGGCCGCCGCCTTCGAAGCCACGCGCCCAGAGCCAGCCCTGATCCGACAGGAACATGCCGACGCGGCCTTCGCCCTTGCGGTTGAGGATCAGCAGGGGCTGGTCGCCCGGACCCTTCATCACGACCTGGCCCTCCGGCTGCCTGATGCCGATCAGGCGGAACCAGCGGCTCCAGTGCGGCGGATCCTGCTGCGAACCTTCCAGGCCGCGGGTGACGGGATGCCGTTCGCCGGTATCGGTGAGGCGCGGATAGAACCCTTCCTCGATGACGTCGCCGGTGGGCAGCGCGGGGAGGGCGGCCATCAGCGGCGTGCGCGAGATCGACTGCAGCCCGGCATATTCCGGCCCGGCCGCGATCAGCAGGGCTCCGCCGTTTTCGACATATTCGGCGATGTAGTCGTAATAGAGGATCGGCAGTACGTCGCGGTGCTGGTACCGGTCGAAGATGATCAGGTCGAAATCGTTGATTTTCTCGACGAAGAGTTCACGCGTCGGGAAGGCGATCAGCGACAGGTCGTTGATCGGCGTGCCGTCCTGCTTCTCGGGGGGTCGCAGGATGGTGAAGTGGACGAGGTCCACCGCGGCATCGGACTTCAGGAGATTGCGCCATGTGCGCTCGCCGGCATGCGGTTCGCCCGAGACGAGGAGCACGCGCAGGTTTTCCCTGATCCCGTCGACGAGCGCGATGGCGCGGTTGTTGGTATCGGTGATCTCGCCTTCGACGGTATCGACCGCGAGTTCGACGATGTTGCGGCCGGCGGCCGGCACCACGATGTCGAGCGACATCTCCTCGCCAATGATGGCGCGCTCGACGCTCACCTGTTCGCCGTTGACGCTGACGCGCACATCGACGGCATCCTGGCCCCCTGCGGTGTCAGTGACGCGGTAGGTCATCTGCAGCGGCTTGTCGACGATGCCGAAACGCGGCGCGTTCTCGAAGCGGACGCGGCGGTCGCGCTCGTCGTCCTCGCCGGTGATCAGCGAGTGAATCGGAGCATTCGTGCCCTCGATCTTTTCGGGAACGTCGTGGACCTGGCCGTCGGTGACGAGGATGGCGCCCGCGATGCGCGACTGCGGCACGTCGCGGAAGACGCCATCGAGCGCCCCGAAAAGCCGCGTCTCGGTGCGGTCGTCGGTGTCGCTCGCCTGGCCCGCTTCCACGACGCGCACGTCGAACTGCGGGAAGCGGCCGAGCTTCGCGCGCAGCTCCTCCATCGCCGAGTCGGTCGCTGCCCTGCGGTCGCCGATGTCCTGGCTCTGGCTGCGGTCGGCGACGAGCGCCACGACGCTCTTCAGCGGCTCGCGCTCCTCGTCCAGCAGCACCGGATTGAGGAGGGCCAGCGCAAGCGCAGCGAAGGCGGCGATGCGGAAGCCGGCCCCGCGCTGGCGCAAAATCAAGCCTGCCAGCGCC
>CATMOC010000506.1 GCA_950071955.1 uncultured Mesorhizobium sp.
CCCGGCACGCTTATCCAGTATTTCAAGGATGACGCGACCGCCTTTAACGCCGAGAAAAAAGGCACGATCAACGGCAAGGGCGTGATCAACAATCGCATCAGCGAGCATGTGTTCACCCGCCTTTCGCACATCGGCATCCCGACGCACTTCATCCGCCGCCTCAACATGCGCGAGCAGCTGATCAAGGAAGTCGAGATCATTCCGCTCGAGATCGTCGTGCGCAATATCGCGGCGGGATCGCTTTCGAAGCGGCTCGGCATCGAGGAAGGAACCGTACTGCCGCGCTCGATAATCGAATTCTACTACAAGGCCGACGCCCTCGACGACCCGATGGTGTCGGAAGAGCACATTACCGCCTTCGGATGGGCATCCCCGCAGGAGATCGACGACGTTATGGCGCTCGCCATCCGCGTCAACGACTTCCTCTCCGGTCTCTTCCTCGGGGTTGGCATCCAGCTCGTCGACTTCAAGATGGAATGCGGCCGGCTCTTCGAAGGCGACATGATGCGCATCGTGGTCGCCGACGAGATCTCGCCGGACTCCTGCCGCCTGTGGGACGTCGCAACCAACGAGAAGCTCGATAAGGACAGGTTCCGCCGCGACATGGGCGGCCTCGTCGAGGCCTATCAGGAAGTCGCGCGGCGTCTCGGCATCATGAACGAGAACGAGCCGCCGCGCCCGAGCGGGCCGGTTCTCGTCTCGTCCGGCGCCGGGGCCAGCAACGGCAACGGCAAGGGCCGGGGCAAGCCGCACTGATCCGCGGCATTGGAAATCCGCCAGGATAAGGATCCGGGGCCGTGATCAAGGCGCGAATCACCGTCACGCTGAAGAACGGCGTGCTCGACCCACAGGGCAAGGCGATCGAAGGCGCGCTCGGCGCCCTTGGCTTCGAGGGCGTCGGCCATGTGCGGCAGGGAAAGGTCTTCGACGTCGAACTTGAAGGCTCCGACCCCGCCAAGGCCGAGGCGGACCTCAAGGCCATGTGCGACAAGCTTCTGGCGAACACGGTGATCGAGAACTATAGTATCGCACTCGGTTCATGACGCGGAGGCTTCCGTGGCGGACGTTACAAACAAGTTGGTGGACGAAGTCCCGGGCAGAATGCCATGCGCGGCCCCATGATTTCGATCCAGACTGACAACATCTACGGCGTCCTTGTCCCCCACGAACAGCGGTTCGACCGCATCGAACGGCGTCTCGATCTACGCGAACTGGCCGAACCCCAGAGACCATTCGAACCCAGCACATGAAATCAGCCGTCGTCCTCCTTCCCGGCCTCAACCGCGACCGCGACATGATTGCGGCGCTGACCAAGGTCTCCGGATCGCCGCCCGTCACCGTGTGGCAGACCGACACCGAAATCCCGGACGTCGACCTGATCGTCATCCCCGGCGGGTTCTCCTATGGCGACTACCTGCGCTGCGGGGCGATCGCCGCACGCATGCCGGTCATGCGGGCCGTGGCCGAGAAGGCCCGGCAGGGCGTGATGGTAATGGGCGTCTGCAACGGCTTCCAGATCCTGCTGGAGGCCGGCCTGCTTCCGGGCGCGCTGATGCGCAACACGTCGCTGAAGTTTGTCTGCCGTGAGGTCAAGCTCGAGGTGGCGAACGCCAACACGCCCTTCACCCGCGCCTACCGACCCGGCCAGGTCATCCGCTGCCCGGTCGCGCATCACGACGGCAATTATTTCGCCGATGCCGAGACGCTCGCCCGGATCGAAGGCCAAGGCCAGGTGGTCTTCCGCTATGCCGAAGGCACCAATCCGAACGGTTCCATCAACGACATCGCCGGCATCATCGACGCGCGCGGCAACGTGCTTGGCCTCATGCCGCATCCCGAAAACCTGATCGAAGCCGCCCATGGCGGTGTGGACGGTCGCGGGATGTTCGAAAGCGCGCTCGGTATCGCCGCGTGATCGATCCAGACGGCGGCAGAGGAATGATGCGGATTCCAGACGAAACATCGAGCGCCTCCGGCGCGGGCGCCGCCGATGCCGGGCGGGACGAGGTCGCGATCACGCGTCCCCCGCTTCCGAAGCGTCCGCCAAGGCAGGGCCTCGTTTCCGAGGCCTTCGCCGACATCGTCGCCGCGCTGAAGCGTCGCCGCGTCTGGGTGGCGCTTGCCTCGGAGGACATCGGCGAGGGTTTCCGGCGTACCACCCTCGGGCCGCTCTGGCTTCTGATCAACTACCTGCTGTTCCTCGGCATTCTCATCGTGGTGATGGGGCGTTTCGCCGACGTTCCGAACTATCCAGCCTATATCGCCAGTGGCCTGCTGGTCTGGCTCTATATCTCGGAGATCCTCGTGGAAGGCTGCGGGATATTCACCCGCGAAGAGGGCTTCATCAAGGGAACGGTGTTGCCGCTCTCCATCTATGTCCTGCGCCAGACAATGCGCTCCGTCATCCGCGGCGGCTACATGGTCGCCGGTGCCGCGATCGTGCTCCTGTGGACCGGTGCCATACCGACGACGCTGTGGCTGACCTCACTCGGCGGAATTCTGGTGCTCGTCCTCACGGCGCCGGCCGTCATCATCCTGCTCGGCATCCTTGGCGTAATCTTTCCCGACATCCAGTTCTTCATGGGAAACATCATTCGCGTCGGCTTCTTCGTCACACCGATCTTCTGGTCCAAGCCGAGCGAATCCGGCCTGCGGGCGCTGCTCTACCAGTGGAATCCCTTCACCTACTATCTCGACATCGTGCGCACCCCGATCATCTTCGATACGATTGCGCTGCATTCGTGGGCCATGGTGGGGCTGATGTCGGGAGGGCTGTGGATCGCGGCCATCCTGGCGCTCGGCTACTACCGGCGCCGCATCGTGTTCATGATCTAGCGATTGGACCCAAGTCAACGATGGTCTCGATCCGCATCGAAAACCTCGGTCTCCGCTACCCGATCACCCGCAAGCTGTCGCTGGAGAGCCTGCGGCAGGGGCCGAGAGCGGCATCCGGAGCCCTGCCGACGAGCGTCGGCGGCCGTGTCGACCGCAAGTCCACGCGCCGCTACGTCGAGGCGCTGAACGACATCACCCTGTCTGTCGAAGCCGGCGACAGGCTCGGGCTCGTCGGCGCCAATGGCTCGGGCAAGACGACGCTGCTCAAGGTGCTCTACGGCATCTACCCGCCGACGAGCGGAACGCTGTCCATCCAGGGCCGCGTCGATGCCCTGTTCAACATCAATCTCGGCTTTCGCCGCGAGGCGACAGGGCGCAGGAACGTCTACCTGCGCGGCCTGCTCAACGGGTGGGAACCCGAACTGATCAAAGCCAAGATGGACGAGATCATCGCCTTCAGCAACGCTCTTTGTTATCAGGGCGAGATTCAGCCGCTACGTGAATCGAGCCGATTGAAGGTGAAGCCTCCGACCGCCGTGGTGCGAGTGGAAAACGGTGTCGCCGAAAAGCGAGTCAACCAGAAGGAAGCGGAAATGATCGCCGCACTCATCCTC
>CATMOC010000507.1 GCA_950071955.1 uncultured Mesorhizobium sp.
TTGCGCTCGGGCATCTCCGGCGGCGGGGTCCAGCGCGGCCACAGGGCCTTGCGCGCCACGTTGGCGCGGCCGTACCACTTGAAGCCTTCCTTGCCGACGCCCACGCCGTAGCGCACCGCCGTCTGGTTCTCGATGATCAGATAGAGGAAATGGTGCTGGGTATCGACGACCACCGTGCCGGCCGGCTCGGCCGAGAAATACTTGACGATCTGCTTGTGCCAGACGGGATCGATGACGTCGAAATTGGTGCGTTTCCAGTTCACGCCATTGTCGATGCCGATCCCAGCATACCAGGATTTCTTCGTGGCTGCTCGGGCCGGAACGCCCATCGCCGCCGTGGCCGCCAGCGCCAGGCCGCCGGCCAGCACGTCACGCCGCGTCACATTCATCTCGATCCCCTCCGACGATGACCCTGGGGAGCTTATAGAATCGATTCCGTAACCTTCCAATGTCGAAGTTGCAGGCGCAATGTTACGTCTGGGGGCTTCCGGAACGGCGCCCGGGGTGCTTATTGCGTCTCCCATGATCGCACCGAAGGAACTGAGGGTCTCGAAGGATCGCCGCCTGCTGACGGTGAGCTTCCCCGACCATGCGCCGATCGAACTCGAAGCGGAGATGCTGCGGGTGCTCTCGCCCTCGGCCGAGGTGCAGGGCCATTCGCCCGACCAGCGGGTGACCGTGCCCGGCAAGCGGGAGGTGGCGATCCGCAAGCTAGAGCCGATCGGCAACTACGCGGTCAGGATCGCTTTCGACGATGGCCACGACACCGGCATCTTCACCTGGTCCTACCTCCACCAGCTCGGACACGAGAAGGCCGAGCGCTGGCAGGCCTATCTCGACGAACTGCGAGAGAAAGGGCTGAGCCGCGATCCCCGCTGATCGGTCATTTTTTCTTTCGCGCCTTGTCCGACACGTTTAGCGCGACCGCCGCGCGGATCAGCGCCCTGAATGCGTCCTCGTCGACCGTGCCGCCCTCGAACAGGTCGATGGCGCGGCGCGCATTGCCCTCGAGACTGGCGTTGAAGAGGTTTGACGGATCGTCCAGCGCCGCGCCCTTCGCGAACGTCAGCTTCACCTTGTCCTTGTAGGTTTCGCCCGTGCAGACGATGCCGTCGTGCTCCCAGACCGGCACGCCGGAGGGGTTCGTCGGCTTCACCCATTTCACCGTTTTGACCATGTCCGGATCGGCTTGCAGGATGAGCCTTCTCAATCGCGCGAGCAGCTCCCCGCGCCAGTCTCCGAGCGCGGCGATCTTGGCGTCGATCAGTTGGCCGGGCGTGGTGTCGTGGTCCATGTGTTCGCCGTTCGTCTTCATGAAGTCGGCTCTTCTTCGTCAGGCGTCAGGTCGCATCGAAAAAGCAACGCCGGCATTCGCAAAGGCGTGCGGACGGCTCTGCGGCGCGAAAAAATCCGTTCATCGCTCCCTGCTGCCGTCGCGATCGCCGAAGCCGATCTCATAGGACACGCTGCCCGAGATGCGGATGTCCCAGTTTCCCACGCGGATGCTGCCGGGCTCGCTCCCGGCGGGCAGGGCATCGTCGGGCTCGGCCAGTGGCTGCGAGGCAAGCGGCGCGATGGAGCCGGTAGTCACGCCGGGCAGGGCGTCGTCGTCCGCCGCCTTCTGGTCGTCGGCGAAAGCCGTCGCGCAGGAAAGGGGCAGCAGGATGAGTGCCAGGATTTTCCGCATAGGACCCTCCTCGTGGACGGACGATGTTTGCGTCCAGTCATGCCGGACTGTCAAGCTGCGGCCTTTCTCGTGCAACCGGCAGTCGCAGCATTGCGTCCCGCGAGCGGAAGTGTTAAGAACATATCGAGAACGAAACTCGTGTGGACAGGCCGCGTAAATCACCGCGCTCCCGTGCGATCGCGGCCCGCTTGGGCTATAGAGGGTACAGGCTGCAAAGCGAGACATTCCGGACAAGCGTGGAGATGTGAGATGGCAGGAAGCGTCAACAAGGTTATTCTGGTCGGCAACCTGGGTGCCGATCCCGAGATCCGGCGGATGCCGTCCGGCGATCCGATCGTGAACCTGAGCGTCGCAACCTCGGAAACCTGGCGCGACAAGAATTCGGGGGAACGCAAGGAGAAAACCGAGTGGCACCGGGTCGTCATCTTCAACGACAACTTGGCCAAGGTGGCCGAGCAGTACCTGAAGAAGGGCATGAAGGTTTACGTGGAAGGATCGATCCAGACGCGCAAGTGGCAGGACCAGTCCGGCCAGGACCGCTATTCGACGGAAGTCGTGCTGCAAAAGTTCCGCGGCGAACTGCAGATGCTGGATTCGCGGGGCGAGGGGCAGGGCCAGGGCGGCGGCTACTCCGGCGGCCGCGGCTCCGACTTCGGCTCCTCCGGCCCTATGGACGAGGATCGCGGCCGCGGCGGCGGAAGCAGTGGAGGCGGTTTCTCGCGCGAACTGGACGACGAGATTCCGTTCTGAGAGGTGGTGACGCGTCGTCGCGAGCTGGCGTGGAGTTTTCCGGGCCATAGGAACGGTTTCCGCTGAATCATCCCGCGCCGGTACCAGCCGACGAGGATTTCGGCGGGGAGGCGGCGGGCAGCGTCCAGACCCGGGCTTGGCGAAGTATCCCATGCGGTCGCCGGAGGCGGGGCAGATCGCGCGCGTGATCGCGACGAGGTCTGAACCCGGCCCTCAGGCGAGGACGCCCAGCGTGGCGGCGGCGAGCACGACATATCGCGCCGTCTTGGCGATGGTGACCAGGACGACGAAACTCGACAGCGGCTCGCGCAGGACTCCGGCGGCCACGGTCAGCGCATCGCCACCGATCGGCGCCCAGGAAAGCAGCAGGCTCCACCGCCCCCACTTCCGATACCACCCTGTCGCCCGGTCGAGCGCTGCGGGGCCGACCGGGAACCATTTCCGGTCGCGAAAGCGCTCGACGCCGCGCCCGAGCGCCCAATTGACGACCGCGCCGAGAACGTTGCCGACGCTGGCGACGGCAACCAGCAGGACCGGCGAATGCGTGCCGGCGACCAGCAGCCCGACCAGCGCTGCCTCCGACTGTGCCGGGAAAATCGTCGCTGCGACGAAGGCTATGGCAAACAGGCCAGCCAGAATTGCTAGATCATCCATGACGACGGTGCCGCACGCGTCCGCCGATCTCTCCGCGCATGCGGCGATGCAGAATGTTGGTCGTCGATGACGTAGGCATGGGCGTGCCTGTCGCGGCCATCCGCGACGCCCTCATTCCAGTGCCGATGGCTGGCTGGCTGGCCTTCATGCGAATGCTCGACGATCTCCGGATCGCTCGCTGGCCAATGCCATTTGACGGACATTGCCCTGCCACGGCGATGGATCGGCGACCTTCCTGAACAAGATCCTTTACCGCCACATGCCGCGCATCCTTGCCTTCATGTCGACGCGGATCTCGGGCTGCGGCGAGCGTCCTGCGGCGGCGGCCGACGGCGGCGGCCAGGACG
>CATMOC010000508.1 GCA_950071955.1 uncultured Mesorhizobium sp.
GGGGCGAAGGGGCAGGGCGAGCCATACGCCGTCTACGGCTACGGCGCCCAGATCGTCGAACTCGACGTCGACATGGCGCTCGGCACGGTCAAGCTGGCGAAGATCACCGCTGCGCATGACGTCGGCCGGGCGATCAATCCCGTGCTGGCGGAAGGGCAGATCGAGGGCGGCATCGCACAGGGCATCGGCATGGCGCTGATGGAGGACTACGTTCCCGGCCGCACGGAGAACCTGCACGACTATCTCATCCCGACCATCGGCGACGTGCCGGAGATCGAGACGATCCTGGTCGAGGTGCCCGATCCGGAAGGCCCGTTCGGCGCCAAGGGGCTCGGCGAGCACGTGCTCATCCCCACCGCGCCGGCGATCCTCAACGCCATCCGCGATGCGACCGGGGCGCTGGTGACGCGGCTTCCGGCGACGCCGACGCGGGTTTTGGAAGCCCTGAAGGTGGCGAGGGTGGCGCGATGAGCGAGCTGTCCGAACGGTTCGAGCCGACGGTCGCAAAGCCTGCAGCCGACAAGATCCGCTGCGATGCCTGTCCGGTCATGTGCTACATCGCCGAGGGGCGGACCGGCGCCTGCGACCGCTACGGCAACCGCGAGGGGCACATCGTCCGGCTCGACGCGCTGACGATCCTGCATCACGCGGAGGAGGAGGGCGCGGCGGTAGTGCCGTTCCTCGACGCGGCGGAGGACTGGGGCGGCGAACTCGTTAACGGCGGGCGGCGCTTCGTCAGCGCGATCGGCGCCGGCACCACCTATCCGGACTACAAGCCCGCCCCCTTCATCGTCAGCCAGGAGGTCGAGGGCGTCGACCTGGTGACGGTCGTCACCGAAGGCATTTTCTCCTATTGCGGCGTCAAGGTGAAGATCGACACGGACCGCCACATCGGGCCCGAGACGGCCGTCGTGCGCGCCCGAGGCGAGGCGGTCGGGCATGTGACCACCGCCGAATACGGCTCCCAGATGCTATCGCTCGGCGGCGTGCATCACCTGACCGGGGGCTCGAAGGCCGAAGGCCGCGTCACCTGCGAGACGCTGATGGACCTGTGCAACCGCAAGCCGGTGGAACTTGCCATCGACGGCGGCGCGACCGTGATCGTGGAGGCAGGCAGGGCGCCAGTGATCGACGGCAAGACGGAGCATCGCATGCGCGTCGGCTGCGGATCGGCGACGATCGGCATGTTCGCCACGCAGTGGCGCGGGCTGGTCGACGAGGTCGTGGTGGTCGACGACCACATCACCGGCGTCGTCTCCGAGCACCAGGCGGGCAAGGTGCTCGGCTGGGAGGACACGGGCATAAAAATCGTCGGGCGGCGATCCACGCCGGGCCGATATTTCAAGGTGTCCGAACCCGGGCTCGGCTGGGGCGGCACGACGATCTCCAATCCGCTGGAAATCCTCGGCGACTGGAACGCCAAGAAGGGCGCGCGGCCGGGACTGTCGCTCATGATGGTGTCGACGACCGGCGAGCAGTTTGCCTATTTCGAGCTCGACGAGGACCTGAAGCCGGTGGAAAGGCCGTTCCCGGATCGGCTGCGGAAGTCGGTCGATCTGATTGAAGACAATTGCGAACCGGCACTCTGCACCGTGCTGTTCATGGCCGGCGCGGGCGGCTCGCTGCGGGCGGGGGTGACGGAGAACCCTGTGAACCTCACCCGCTCGGTGCAGGGGCTGACGACCTACGTCACCTGCGGTGGCGCGCCCGTCTATGTCTGGCCGGGAGGCGGCATCACGCTGATGGTCGACGTCATGCGCATGCCGGAAAACTCATTCGGTTACGTTCCCACCCCCGCGCTGGTAGCGCCGATCGAATTCACGCTGCGGCGCGACGACTACGTGCGGCTCGGCGGCTACGAGGGCGAAATTCGTTCCGTCGACGACGTGCTCGCGCGCGGCGGGGAGTATCGCAATCCGCGCAGTTCCGCGGCGGCTCCCGCGCGCAACCCGTGGCCGCCGCTGGCGCAGTTGCGGCGGGGCGGGCAGCCGTGAACGACCCCCAGATCGCATGGCTGCCGGACGGCCGCCGCCTCCACATGAACCACGGGCCAATTGACCTGATTGTGGAAGCATGGGGTCCGGCGGACGAGTGCCGGGCGGCCTATCGTCAGGCGGTGGCGCGTTTCAAGACGGTTCTTGGCGAACTCGTCGACGAACTTCCGGAGCTTCGGCGACCGTCCCGGAAAGATCCGCGACGCTTCGCGAGCGCGACCGCATGGCGGATGGAGACGGCCGCCTGCCGGTTTGCCGACGGTTTTGTGTTTGTCACGCCCATGGCTGCGGTGGCGGGTGCGGTAGCCGACGAGGTGCTCGCGGCGATGACGAAGGGCAGGGTGCTGGAGCGGGCCTACGTCAACGACGGCGGCGACATCGCCATCCATCTCTCGCAGGGCGAGAGCCTGCGGCTGGCGATCGGTGGCACGGGCGACGGCTTCGGCGACCGGATTTCGGTGGACGCGCAGGATCCCGTGCGCGGCATCGCGACTTCCGGCTGGCGCGGGCGCAGCCATTCGCTCGGCATCGCCGACGCGGTGACCGTGCTCGCGCGCGACGGCGCGATCGCAGACGTCGCCGCGACGCTGATCGCCAATGCGGTCGATCTGCCCGGAAATCCTGCGGTCAGACGGGTGCCGGCAGTCGAGCTTTCCCCGGACAGCGATCTCGGCGAACGGCTGGTCACGACGGCGGTCGGCGCTCTGACGGAGGAAGAGATCGACGAGGCGCTCGAGCGGGGGCTGGCCTTGGCCGAAGATTTTCGCCGGCGCGGGCTGATCGCGGCGGCGGCACTGTTCCTGGCGGGGGAAAGGCGTGTGTCTATGGGCGATGGTGCGGGGCCGGCACTCTACGGTGCCCCCCTCTGTCCTGTCGGACATCTCCCCCACGAAGGGGGAGATCGACCGTCCCCGCCACCTCGCCCCAAAAAGGATATTCCCGGGAGGATGCATGCCTGAATTTCCGATCCGAAAGATCCTCGTTGCCGTCGAGGACGTCTTTCACGACGGCGGGCCTTCCGTCGAAATTCCGCGACGCCGCGGTAGCGCACTGGCGCTGGTGAAGAACCCGTTTGCGGGGCGATACGCGCCGGAACTGCAGTCTGCCATGGAAGACCTGAAGCCGCTGGGGTCCCTGCTGACGGAAAGGCTGATCGCCGCCTTCGGCGACCAGGCGGAGAGCATCGACGCCTACGGCAAGGGTGCAATCGTGGGGACAGCGGGCGAGATCGAACATGGCGCGCTCTGGCACGTGCCGGGCGGCTACGCCATGCGCGACAGGATTTCGCCTTCCAAGGCGATCGTTCCGTCGGCGATGAAGGTTGGCGGTTTCGGTGCTTCGCTCGATGTGCCGCTGGGCCACGTCAATGCCGCTTACGTGCGCAGCCATTTCGACGCTGTTACGGTCACCGCTCCGGACGGGCCG